>NZ_JAUBTU010000039.1:0-63601 GCF_036705085.1 Microcoleus sp. B6-A1 | reverse complement strand
GAGAGCATCTCAATGAAAGCCGCCCTCCGCTAGAAATTCGAGTTAGGAGTCAGGAGTCAGGAGCCAGGAGAAAAGAGTCAGAAGGAAGAAGGAAGAAGGAAGGAGCCAGAAGAAGTGTTTTTACAAATATGAGATGCTCCCGAACGCAGAGACCAAAGAGGGGAGAGAAAGAGCAAAGTAGAAATTTATTGATATGAGTTTAATTTACTTGAAACGGGAAATATTGAAATGAGATTGTTAAAACCCTGGCGTTTAGTTTTATTAAGTATAGTTTTTGGGATGGCTGTAATTTTATCAAATTGCGGCACTCCCTCAAACACGGTTAGCAATAATTCTCCAACTCCGCCAACTCCTGCTGCGGTTCCGGCTGGGGCTTTAGTTTACGGTGCTGGTGGGCCGCCGATCAATCTGGAACCGGGAAATATTACTGATGGCAATTCGGTGATTGTTATCGACCAGATTTACAATCGCTTGACTGATTTCAAACCGGGAACTGTGGAACTTGAACCGAGTCTGGCTACTGAATGGTCAAGTTCTAAAGATGGTAAAACTTGGACTTTTAAGTTGCGTTCCGGGGTAAAGTTTCACGACGGTACGGATTTTGACGCGGCAGCTGTTAAGTTTAATGTGGATCGCTGGTGGGATGCGAAAAATCCTAACGGTTTTCGAGAAGCGGGCAAGAATTATCCGATTTGGAAAAATCTTTTTGGCGGGTTTAAGGGAGAAAAAGATTCTTTAGTAAAAGATGTGGCGGTTGTTGATAAGTCTACAATTAAATTTGTTTTGAATCGACCTTTTGCTGCTTTTCCCTCGGCGATAGGTTCCGCTTATTTCGGGATGGCGAGTCCGGCGGCGGTGAAAAAAGCGGGTTCTAAATACGGCACTCCGGGGTCGCTGGCGGTGGGTACGGGGCCTTTTGTGTTTCAGGAATGGCGATCGGGCGATCGCATTGTTTTGGAGAAAAATCCGAATTATTGGAAAACTGGCACGCCAAAAGTCAATCAATTGGTAATTCGTTTTGTTGATGATCCGGCGGCGAGACTGGCTCAGTTGCGAGCAGGACAACTTGATTTTACTGTGGATTTAACGCCGGATCAATTGCAAGAAGTTCAGGGAGATCCTAATTTAGAAGCTGTTGTGCGACCTTCTTTTAATGTCGGTTATTTAGCCTTAAATCCGAGTTACGAACCTTTGTCAAAACCAGAAGTCAGGCGGGCGATCGCCCAAACAATTAACAAGCCAGCAATAGTTCAAGCTTTCTGGGGAGAACTCGGAAAACATGATTCGCAATTTCTCCCGCCTGCGCTGAATTGGGCGGCGTCCGATCAAGTTAAAGATTATGAATTTAACCCGCAGCAAGCTAAAGCAATGCTCGCGAAAGCCGGTTATCCGAACGGTTTTGATTTGGATTTGTGGTATATGCCCGTCAGTCGTCCCTATTTTCCCACGCCGAAGCCGATTGCTGAGGCTTTGGCGGCGGATTTGAGCGCGATCGGGATTCGGGTAAAATTGCTGACAAAGGATTGGTCTGCTTATTTAGCCGATCGGCTTAAACCTCCCGGCTTTCAAGCTTTTATGTTGGGTTGGACGGGCGATTATGGCGATCCAGACAATTTTTATTATCCTCACTTCGGGCCGGGTTCGACGGCGGATTTGGGAAATTGGAAAAATCCGAAAGTTCTGGAACTTTTGGATCGGGGGAGGGCGAGTGGCGATAAAGCAGCTAGGGCGAAAATTTATGCGGAAGTTAGCGAGATTTTGCATGGGGAAGCTGTGCGTTTGCCGATCGTACATTCGCAGCCGCTTTTAGGGAAACGCAAGAATATTCAAGGTTGGATTCCGAGTCCTTTGGGATCGGAGTCTTTTGAGGATGTTAGTAAGTCTTGAAAACGGCGGGTTTTACCTGCATATATTGGTGTAGGGGCGGGTTTTACGAGAAATATATGAAATAATTTAGTAGATTCATAAACCCGCCCTCTTCTCTTCGCGGTTCCCTAATAAAAGGCGGGTTTATCCATATCCTTCGTTACTACAAATATTTTTCGTAAAACCAGGCCCTACCAACCATATAACGATATGTGAAAATGCAGCCAAATCCGAGCAGAGCGAATCTCTATTAAAAAAATGATTAATTACATTATTAAACGTTTGCTGGGACTATTGCCAGTCCTGTTCGGAATCACTCTGCTAGTATTTATATTTTTGCATTTGATACCAGGAGACCCAGCTACAGTGCTTTTGGGAGAACGGGGAACTCCCGAACAGGTAGAAATCTTGAGATCCAAATTAGGTCTGAATCAGCCTTTACCTTTGCAATATTTGGCGTTTTTATGGAGTTTGCTGCGCTTGGATTTGGGAAATAGTATTATTAGCGGTATTCCGATAATTGATGAAATTATAAGTCGCTGGCCTGCTACTTTTGAACTGTCTGTGGTGGCGATGTTGGTGGCACTTGTTATCGGAATTCCGGCCGGGATTTTGGCGGCTGTTCGGAAAAATAGCTGGCTGGACAATCTTGCGATGAGTGGTTCGTTAATTGGCGTATCTTTGCCGGTGTATTGGTTGGGATTGATGTTGATTTATTTGTTTGCGGTTTATCTGAAATGGCTGCCTCCTAGCGGGCGCATTAGTGTAGATTTGGGGTTTGGTTTTAAGTCGATTACGGGTATTTATGTTTTGGATTCGTTGCTGAGATGGGATGTGGTGGCTTTGCGGGATGCGATCGCCCATTTAATCCTGCCAGCTTTGACTTTAGGAACTATTCCTCTGGCTATTATAGCTCGCATCACTCGTTCTGCGATGCTGGAAGTGCTTTCTCAAGATTACATCCGCACTGCGAGGGCGAAGGGATTGCCGGAATATTGGGTGATTTTGAAACACGCTTTAAAAAATGCGTTTTTGCCGATCGTCACAACTATCGGTTTGCAGTTCGGCACTCTTTTAGGGGGCGCTATTCTGACTGAAACGATTTTCTCGTGGCCGGGAATTGGTTCTTGGATTTATAGCGGTATTCTGACGCGGGATTACCCAATTGTCCAAGGAGGAGTAATTTTTGTGGCTGTAACTTTTGTACTGATTAATCTGGCGGTTGATATTTCCTATGCTTTTTTCGATCCGAGAATTCAGTACCGTTAATCAAAAGGAAATCAGACACGAAATGCTTGTTTAACATCCGGCCGCAGCAAGTAGTAAATGCTAGCTACTGCAAAACCCAGAGTTAAAAAATTGACTGCTGTACCGCCGCTGCCAAACATTTTGACAATTTGCGCCAGGATGGCGATGATATGGACAATTAACGTTCCCGTCCAAGCCCAATTTTTGAGTTGAAACAAACCCCAAGTTAAGAGTAAAGAGAGGAGGCCTAAAATAAAACTAATTCCAGCAAAAATTGCAATGAAGCCGCCAATTACAGTGCCAACTTTTGCCCCGCCGACAGCCGCACCGAGACCGCCAAAAATGCCGGCAAAAAGTAAGATGAACAAGCCGTCAAGCAGACTGAATACGCCGCTAATTAGCTGCAAGATTGCCAAAACTGTTACGCTTTGAGGACGATTCATTATTTTGATTTTCCATTTTTAAGGGGATTTGAAAAATATTTTAACCTGTTGTGGGCACAGGGCGGATATGTATTCACGATTTACGTACCGCTACCTGGGAAACCGAGTTTCTGCGCGGATTCTTCGCGGACAAACCTGTTATTTCTCGCAGAACCCGGGTTTATGAGAGTCAGCGTCTTAAGATTGTGTCGTTACGAGCTTAGCACTGGCCGATCCCGCTGCGATCGCTAACACGAGTCCGCAATGACCTACTGTAGTCGATCGCCCGCTGCCCGATCGGCCTTTGTTGCTGCTGAGGAGCACGCCCCGATCTCCCAAAAATGATATTATTTATTAAAATATATTTTTATTTGCCAGCAGCCGGGAGCGATTTTGTTTAGATCCACCTCTTTTGGCTGAAAAAACTTAACATTTTTTAATAACTTGCAAAGATTAGCTATAATTGTTTACAGGTGCTGGTTGGGGAACTTTTTATAAATCACCCGATCGGATGAGTCTGAAAGACGATGCCAAGCATCAGCAAAAATTTTACCTTTAAGGTAATCCTGAGATTAAATTAGGTGAGTCGGTATGATCGTTAGCCCTAAAAAGGAAACTGCTCAGGTCAAGGTGGAAGATACTCAGACTGTAGACACCAAGGCCGCAGAGACCAAAATTGCAGATAACAAAACGCCCCAAAAGCAGTCTCCGAAGAAACCCGCGCGCAAACCGCAGCGGTGGGCGATTGGGTTGGTTGCAGCCGGGTTGCTAGCTGTACCGACCACCATATATATAGCAAAAAGTCGATCGCAGCCGAAAGTAGATGCGATCGCAACTATGACAGTGCCGGTGGAAGCGCAAAACCTCACGGTGCGGATCACGTCGAGTGGCACCGTGCAGCCCGTACAGCGCGTGAATCTCAGCCCTAAAGGCTCCGGGCGCATAGCAGAATTATTTGTCGAACAAGGCGATCGAGTCGAAGCAGGACAAATCGTGGCCCGCATGGAAAGCCGCGATGTAGAAGCTCAACTAGCTCAAGCCAAGGCCCGCGAAGCCAGCGTGCGAGCCAAACTCGCCAAAATCGAAGCCGGGAATCGATCGGAAGACATCGCCAGCGCCCGAGCGCGCTTAGAGCAAGCCGAGGCCAGTCTCGCGCAAGTCCAAGCCGGTAGCCGCGTTGAAGAAGTTGCAGGAGCCAGAGCCCGCTTGCAGCAAACTCAAGCTGGCTTACAGCGACTGCGAGCCGGCAGTCGCGTTGAAGAAGTCAGCCAAGGGCGAGCTCGTTTAGCCCAAGCTCAAGCTCGTTTAGCAGATGCTCAAACCGGCAGTGTCAAACAAGAAATTGCCCAAGCACAAACGCAAATTGACTCGAGTAAAGCCCAAGCCGAACTAACAGCTCAACGGGTAGAACGCAATCGGCCGCTAGTGGAAGAAGGTGCTCTGGCTAAAGATAAACTGGATGAATTAATTAAAGAAAATCGTACTGCCCAAGCTAAATTAATAGAATCTCAAAGACGCTTGCAACAACTGCAAGAAAGTCGGGAGTCGCAAATTCAGCAACTGCAAGCTGCTGTGCAAGTCGAGCAGCAAGCATTGAACCAATTGCAAAACGGCACGCGCTCGGAAGAAATTGCCCAATCCGAAGCAGAAGTTGCTGAAGCAAAAAGCAAATTAGCGCAAGTAGAAAACGGCAACCGTCCAGAAGAAATCGCCAAAGCCGAAGCAGCAGTTGCTGAAGCCAAAAGTCAATTGGCCGCACAAGAAAACGGTTCTCGACCGGAAGAAATAGCTCAAGCTAAAGCTGAATTAGCCGAAGCTCAAGCTCAAGTCCGCTTTCAAGAAGTGCAGTTAGAAGATACGAAAGTTCGCGCTCCTTTTGCGGGAATTATTACCCAAAGATACGCCATCCAAGGAGCTTTTGTAACTCCCGCAACTTCTGCCTCGGAAGCTACTTCGGCAACTTCGACATCGATTGTCGCTTTAGCTAGAGATGTGGAGGTTTTGGCGAAAGTCCCGGAGGCTGATATCAGTCAAATTAAACCGGGTCAAGTAGTTGAAATAGTGGCTGATGCTTATCCCGATAAAGTGTTTAAAGGTCGCGTTAAATTAATTGCACCGGAAGCTGTTAAGGAACGGGATGTGACGCTATTTCAAGTGCGAGTTGCCATTGATACGGGCAAAGAGTCGCTGCAATCGGGAATGAATGTTGATTTGAGATTTGTTGGTCAAAAGCTGAGCAATGCTTTAGTTGTGCCGACGGTGGCAATTGTGACTAATAAAGGTCAAACGGGTGTCCTAGTTCCCGATGAGAAACAGCAGCCGAAGTTTAAGCCTGTTACGGTGGGCTCGACTATTGGCAACAAGATTCAGATTTTAGAGGGTGCCGCAGCGGGCGATCGCGTTTTTACCGAACTTCCTCAAGGTAAAAAATTAGAGGATATTATCAAGAATCAGAAATAGGTCATAGGGCATGGGGCATGGGGCATGGGGCATGGGGCATGGGGCATTATTTATCTCGATCGCTCTACGGTGTTTTCCCACCCGGAGATCCCCCCTAACCCCCCTTAACAAGGGGGGGACAAGAGCAGTCGAAGTCCCTCTTAATAAGGGGGATTTAGGGGGATATAGACTCGGCTACAAGCGAGTTTATTATGGGTTTAAATATTAAGTTGACACCAATAATCCCAATCCCAAATCCCAAATCCCAAATCTAAAATCTAAAATCTAAAATCGAATAATCCAATCCCAAATCTAAAATCTAAAATCTAAAATCGAATAATCCTCATTCCCTAATCGAAAATCTAAAATCCAAAATCTAAAATCGAATTATGGATATTGTTGAAAGCGTCAAAATGGCTGTCACAACTTTGATGGCAAACAAGCTTCGCAGCACCTTGACGATGTTAGGAATTATCATCGGCAATGCTTCTGTCATTTCGATGATCGGTATCGGGGAAGGAGCTCAAACATTTATCGAGGGACAAGTTAATTCTCTGGGTTCAAACTTGCTATTTATTATTCCCGGAAGTCCTGAAGCACAAAGCCGCCCGGTGATTCCGCCCCAGACTTTAGTAGTGGAAGATGCAGAGGCGATCGCATCTCAAGTTGCTTCTGTCCAAGAAGTCGCACCAACTCTCAATGACAGTCAACTCGTTACCTACCGCAACAAAAATGTCTCATCTTCTATTGTTGGAACTACGCCAGAGTTTCTGACAGTCAGAAGCTTTGATGTTGCCCAAGGTCGATTTTTAAACAAATTAGATTTAGAAAGACAAGAAAATGTGGTTGCTTTAGGATCGGAAGCTGCCGAACAATTGTTTGGCAATACACAGCCAATTGGTCAATACATTCGCATCAAAAACTCGACTTTTCAAGTGATTGGTGTCATGCAGGCGAAAGGCTCAAGTTTTGGCGACAATCAAGATATGAATGTTTATTTGCCGCTGACAACAATGGCTAACAGAATTGTTGGTCGCTCGTCTCCCTACGGTACAAAAGTTACATTTATTTCGGTTGCTATCAAAGATGAAACTATGATGCAAGCGGCCCAGTTTCAAATAGAAAATTTGCTCAGGTTGCGTCATAAAATTACTAAAGAAGATGATTTTACTGTTCGCAACCAGAAAGATTTAATGAATACTTTGGGCAGTATTACTGGTGCTTTGACGTTGATGTTGGCTTTCGTGGCGGCAATCTCGCTGTTTGTCGGCGGCATCGGGATTATGAATATCATGCTGGTTTCTGTTACCGAACGTACCAAAGAAATTGGATTGAGAAAGGCGATCGGAGCTTCTCAGCAAGATATCCTGATTCAGTTTATGATAGAGTCTGTGATTTTGTCAGCGGCAGGCGGGGCGATCGGCACTGGATTCGGTATCGGCGGCGTCCTTTTAGTAGCTGCTTTTACTCCCCTGCAAGCTAGCGTTTCCCCAGTGGCGATCGCACTTGCAGTAGGTGTTTCCGGCAGCATCGGCTTATTCTTCGGCATTGTACCTGCAAAACAAGCGGCTAAACTAGATCCGATTGTGGCATTGAGAAGTGCTTAAGAAGTCATTAGTCATTAGTCATTAGTCATTAGTCATTAGTCATTAGTCATTAGTCATTGGTTATTTGTTGGTTTCAATTACCAATGCCCGATGCCCGATGCCCAATTCTCAATTCCCAATTCCCAATTCCCCAAAGTATGAATTTTATTGAAAGCGTCAAAATGGCCGGTCAAACGCTACTAGCCAACAAAACTCGCAGCAGTTTAACCATGATCGGCATGATTGTCGGCAACGCCTCAGTAATTGCCATGATTGGAATTGGAGAAGGAGCTCAAAAATTTGTAGCAGGACAAGTTCAATCCCTGGGTACAAACGTATTAATCGTGAGGCCTGGAGTACCGAACGCTAGGCGAAGTACCATCTCAAGTGCGCCTCAAACTCTCGTATTGCCAGACGCAAAGGCGATCGCAACTCAAGTCCCTTCCGTTCAAGGCGTGTCAGCAGAACTTAACAGTTCAGAGATTGTTCGCTACAGCAACAAAAATGTTTCGTCTCTAATTTTCGGCACAATTCCAGAGTTTCTAGAAGTTAGAAGCTTTGAAATGGCAAAAGGGCGGTTTTTGACCGAACTTGATGTTAAGCAAAGTAACCAAGTTGTGGTGCTCGGTTCAGAATTGGCCGAGAAACTTTTTGGCAATACAAATCCCTTGGGCGAACAGGTGCGGATTAAAAATGTCAGCCTCAAAGTAATTGGAGTATTGGCGCCCAAAGGCACATCTTTTGGTACGAATTTTGATAATTCCGCCGCTGTGCCGATCGCCACAATGGCCAATCGCATTGTCGGGCGCACATCTCCCTACGGTTTGGCTGTCACATCGATATTTATTTCGATTAAAGATGAATCGCAAATGGACGCGGCGCAATTTCAGGTAGAAAACCTGCTGAGATTGCGGCACAAAATTACTACCGAAGATGATTTTACTGTCAGAAATCAGAAAGATTTAATGGCAAGAATGGGGGCAATTTCCGGCGCTTTGACTCTGATGTTAACTGCTGTTGCCAGCATTTCCCTATTAGTCGGTGGCATTGGGATTATGAACATTATGCTTGTGTCTGTTAGCGAACGCACTCAGGAAATTGGGCTCAGAAAGGCGATCGGCGCATCTCAACAAGATATCTTATTTCAATTTATTGTCGAAGCTGTAATTTTATCAGCCGCCGGAGGGATAGTCGGTACTTGCGTAGGTGTGGGTGGTATCTTGATTGTAGGTAATTTCACGCCCTTGCAAGCTGGAATATCACCCGTGGCGATCGCCCTTGCGGTCAGTGTATCCGGTGCAGTTGGCCTATTCTTCGGCGTTGTCCCCGCCCGCCAAGCGGCAAAACTCGACCCGATCGCAGCTTTGAGGAGTGCTTAATAAATATCTACTTACCTTGGTTACAAAATACGCTCATTTTATGATATCGGAATATGGGTTATATAAAAATTTTAAAAAAGTATTTTTTTGTAAAGATTTAACAAAGTTGCACTGTTTGAGCATTGGTAACAAGTTAAGCCTGTATGGCAGTTGTCAAGGGGGTTTGAGAAGATATCTCAAAGAAATATCGATCGGAGCCTCGCTGTCGATCGGGGCTCATGTGCAACAATTAACTTAACATTGGGCTTTCGTTGAGATTTAACAATACCTAAATCCCGATTTTCTCTTCAAGGCGAAATACTCCATCGGGTCAGTTGCCTTTCCTTGTTGGCGGGCTACATAAAAATGGTAAAGACCCCGGTAAATCATCTCTAATGAAATCGAATCTATTGGTAAAGAGAGTTGGTCAGCAACGGCATTACCTAAATCGACCAAGATTGCATAAAATATCCAAGTTCCCCAAATTTGAAGCTGAACGCCATTGAGAGAACCCGTCCACAAATAACTTAATCCCAACAGCCTTTTTACGGTATTGAAAGCTTCTTCAATCCTCCAGCGCCTGCGATATAAATCTGCCACAACGTAGGGTGGTAAAACTTGAGGTTCAAGTACGCTTAAGGAGGCAGGAAAACTTAAAAATCTCTATCGACATGGCTTGTTGAGTAACTGTCGTGGGTCGGCACCACAAAAAGCCTTATCTTGCTAACATTCTTGTGAGTTCTGTTACTCCGGCTACCTCTCGCCACAGCAAAGTTAATACTGCTGCTACCATCAAGGGTAGGTTAAGAATTCTGGCTCGTAAACCCGGTTGACGGTAGTAATTTTCTTGTGAGGTGATGGCTGGTGTTAGTAATGCCGATAGTTGCGAGGCAATCGCATCATCTTCCACCATCGGTCTTGTGGTTTTTTTGGCGTGGGATCGGTTGGTCTTTTGACTCTTAGCCATATTTACTGACCTACACAATCGCTCAATTATTTGTCAATTATATCGTTCGATCGTACCAACTCTCGCAATCGATCGTCCTCGCCCCGACGCTCGAAAGTACACTTGTGGTGCAACCCGGGATCGATCGCCCGCCACTGTTATCGATCGCCCGCCACTGTTATCGATCGCCCGCCACTGTTATCGATCGCAGTGCCACGCCAATCGAGCCAACAACTTATTAATAATGATAATCGCGCCCTTGCGTGGGAGAGTCTGCCACAGGCGGACTCTCCCACCCTTACCCCTTGTTTGATGATCATTATTATCCAATTATATTTATGCACAAAGGGGTATTGACAGAATCTACTCCTTTTGTTGAATTATCATTATCCAATTATATTTATGCACAAAGGAGTATTGACAGAATCTACTACTTTCTAACTTGTTACCAAGGCTGTTTGATGAACTTTTGTAAATAGTATTTTGAATTACATTTACAGCGCAAAAGTTCATCAAAAACCCATTAAATGTTAAAGATTTAATAAACCTTTATTGTGGCGTTTGCTTACGAACAACAAAGTTTAATAATATTAAATCTGGGGTAAACAGACTTAAGCATCTACTGACAGTAGGAATCTATGCGCTTTAATCAAAATATCCAATAAATCAACATGGCATCCCTGACCCATAGTCCTCAATTTGACTATCTCGAAGGAACCACCCAACCAGACATATTTAACGCTTTGGATGGCAACGACATAATTTATGCCAACAGCGGAGACGACTATCTCGAAGGCGATGTCGGCAAAGACAAAATCTGCGGCGACCAAGGTAACGATACTATCATTGGCGGTGCAGACGACGACATTCTCTGGGGAGGCAAAGGCAGCGACCTAATTGGTGGCGATGCCGGCAACGATATCATCTATGCAGGCGCAGGTAGCGATACCGTGAGCGGCGGCACAGGCGATGATATATTTGCCATTGCTAAAGGCAGCGGTGGCCCAACTGTAGCAACAGCCGACTACATCGCCGACTTCGGCAACGGCAATGACAAAATTCGATTGCTAGATGGCCTCACCTTTGAAGATTTAAACATCCAGCAAGGCACCGGAGTCAACAGCAACAGCACCGTAATTCAAGACAAACTAACGGGCGAGTATTTAGTAGTATTGCAAGGAGTCAACAGCAACACAATCAACCGCGACCAATTCACAAATCAGCTATCGGGAAACCCTGTCATTGAGTGGAACGGAGTCATGCTGAATGCAGTGCGGACAGCCAACACCGCGCCTCCCCTCGCCTCCCGCAACATGGCAATGGTTCACGCAGCCATTTACGATGCTGTTAACTCGATCAGCAAAAAATACAGCCCTTACCAGGTCAACATAGATGCACCAGCAGGCACATCAGCAGAAGCTGCCACCGCCGCAGCCGCCCATCGCGTCTTAGTCAGCGTCTACCCAGCGCAAGCAGCCACATTCAACGAAGTATACGCATCGTCTTTAGCTAAAATTACCGATGGCAAAGCTAAAGAAGACGGGATTGCCCTCGGACAGCAAGTTGCTGACCAAATTATCAGTTCGCGGAGTACAGACGGCATCACAAAAGTAGTGCAGTACACCCCCTCAACCAACCTTGGCAGTTGGGTGCCGACTCCCCCCGCCCTTGCCCCCGCGCTGGCACCACAGTGGGCAGAAGTTACTCCCTTTGCCATGACTAGCGGTTCTCAGTTCCGCCCGGTCGCCCCGCCCGCCCTTGACAGCGCGCAGTACGCAGAGGAAGTTAACTACGTCCAAGAAATCGGCAAAAGTGACAGTCTTACGCGCACCGCAGACCAAACTGTGATCGCCAAATTCTGGGCCAACGGCGCTGGGACGTTTACCCCTCCGGGTCACTGGAACCAAATCGCCGAAGAAACAGCGAATCTCACTGGTCAATCCTTAGAAGATAGCGCCCGCTTGTTCGCCCTGCTGAATATTGCTCTCGCCGATGCAGCTATTAGTTGCTGGGATGCCAAGTACCAGTACAATTTATGGCGGCCGGTGACAGCTATCCGCCAAGCTGACACAGACAACAATCCCGAAACGACAGCCGACCCCCTGTGGACTCCGCTGCTAACTACTCCACCGTTCCCTGAGTACACGTCGGGCCACAGTACCTTTAGCGGTGCGGCAGATCCTGTTATGAGTTCTGTATTTGGTTCGGATTACGGCTTTGCTGATCGGGGTGATCCATCTGTCAACACTTTGCGAACCTATCAAAACTTCAGCGAAGCGGCCGACGAATCGGGCCTGAGTCGCATTTACGGAGGCATTCATTTCATGAGTGCTAACGTAAATGGTTTAAGTGTGGGTAGAAATGTGGGGAATTATGTTGTCCAGAATTTCTTAACAGCCTAGGAAAGTTGGGGCGGGTTTACAAGATTGCTGAGATGTTGCACCATTTTCAATAATCTTTTTAGGAACGGGCAAGATGCCCGTTCCACAAAACTCAATTTTATTGTGGAACAGGCATCTTGCCTGTTCCTAATTATTCCAGCAATTCCACAGTGCCGAGATAGCCATCTACTCGGACTTTTTGACCGTCTCGCAAGCGAGTTGTAGCTTCAGAAATATTCATAACTGCGGGAATTTTGTACTCGCGAGCGATAATTGCTCCGTGAGATAGTTGGCCGCCAACTTCGGCGATAATTGCTGTTGCTCCTAATAGCAGCGGTGCCCAACCTGCATCGGTGTATGGGACTACTGCGATCGCATTTTCTCCTAAATCCGTGCTCGCGGTGCGGCAAATCTTGACAAAGCCTTCGACACGGCCAATACTTGCGGGAATTCCCTGGATGATATTAGTTTCCGATGTTGCGGAGTCGATCGCCCTTGTCTGAGAATTTGGCAGCAAATTGCCGTAGACAACAGGGGGAATCGGACGATCGCGATCGGCTACCAGGCGATCGCGCCTTTGGCTAATTGTATCCTGAAAAGAAACACTCGCGCCGCTACGAATCCACTGCTGAATTTCCCCAAATTCCAGATAAAAAATATCCCCGCTTTCGTGAAACACCTGCATTGCCAATCCGCAAGCTTCAATCTCCAAAAAAGTCCACCGTAAATGAGCCAACAACCGCGCGTAAATTTCGCTAATTTCGTTTTTGACAAGCGCTCTTTCTTGACATTTATCTAATCGCCACTTCTGCGAAAAAGTCAATCCTCTTTCACGCTTTTCAACTAAATTTGTTGCGCCTTTTTGAGCCATATTTATTAGCAACTTTTGATAAACTTCCGGTTGTTCTCGCCAAGTAGGAACAGCAATATCCGTCCCCACCTCGCTCAAATATCCGTAAATATCAAGCCACTTTTCAAAGTCGGCTTGTAAAGCCGGAGTTGCCGCAAATGTCTGTGCTAAATCTGCGACTGAACCAGTTTCGTCAGGCTGGGAAACAGCAGCTTGCCGCAATTTCTGAGCCAACTGCTGTAAAGCTCGCACCGAAGCAATTTCAGGAGCGCTGTCATTAGCAAGCCAGTCATCATCAACGCGAAAAATTGCCTTGCGAATAGCCAGCCCGATCGGCCCTAATATATTGTAGTAAGTAATCGGTTTCAGCCACTCCTGAATTTGCTCCGCTCTCTCCAACAATTCCGTTAAATATTGATAATTGGGCATTGGGCATTGGGCATTGGGCATTGGGCATTGGGCATTGGGCATTGGGCATTGGGCATTGGGCATTAATATTCCTTTTGACTCATCCTCCATAATTAATCCGTGTATCCGTGTCAAAATCCGTGTCGTGCCGGCCTTCTCCAGACTTTGCAGTGCCGGGAGGAAAATAGAACTACGATCGCCCTTAAATTCTGCATTGAGCGCCCTCTCTCGCTGCACCAGACGCCACAACCCAGGCAAAGAAGGCAAAATCTTCCCCAAAGGCGGCTTGCCCATTTTTTGCCCTCTGAGCAAAAATTCCAAACCCTGCTCCGGCAATCCCATCATCCGAAAAATTTCGCCCAACAAAGTCGCATTAAAATAGGCGTGAGAACCGAGCAAAGTTGCCGTTTCATTAAAGTTTAAGCCGATCGCGCGATCGCCCAAAACCACCTTGAATATTTCTCCCCAAACGCCGCAAGTCAGCGGCCGATTAATCGACCAAGTTAGCGGACGAATTGCACCGGGAATCACTTCCGCTGCAATAGTACGCGTCCAAAAAGGCTGCAAATTAGTAATTGGGCGGCTTTGCAAAATCCAAACTTTTTCCCCGTCCCAACTCCACTCAATATCCTGCGGAATTCCGTGAAAAAATGCTTCAATCGCTTGGGCTTGTTTCACCAATTCTGCTAAAATCGATTGAGCAATAATTGAATTACTTTGAAGTTCAGTTAATTTTTTTTCTAAGGATTCAGGTTTACTAAAATCAATTTCTAAATGAACCGGAGTACATTGGCCGCCGACAACAGATTCTGCTCCTCCCGGTAAAGCTTCTATAATTACCTGGGAACCACCATCTAAAGGATTGCGGCTGAACATGACTCCCGCCAATTCGCTGTCAATATAAGGCTGAATTAATACAGCCATTTGGGTGTCGGGCAATTGTCGCTGTCGGCGATAAGCCACAGCTTCGGAAGTCCAATAAGACTGGCGGCAGCGATTAATGCCGTCGAGTAATTCTGCTTCAGTGAAAACAGGGCCAATAGTTTGATATTGTCCGGCGGCCGAACTCGTATCGCCATCTTCTCCCGCAGCAGAAGAACGCACAATCATTCGATTTTGGATTTTGGATTTTAGATTTTCGATTAAAGAATTAGGAATTGACAATTCCTCACTATTTCCTCGATGCCCGATGCCCGCTTCTTGTGATAATATCCAACCAGAGGGTACATTAAACCCGGCTCGTTTGAGTTGAGACAATTTAGCAGCTTTATCGCCGCAGATTGCAGCATCTAACGAGTCATCAAGAGAAAACAATTGATCTGATTTAGATAAAGCCATATCATCACCTTGACTGAAATTAATTGCTGCTAACAACAAAGCTAATCCTGCTGCTGCTAAAAATTCGGGCATTGATTGTCGCCACACCCAAACCCAAATTGGCGTGCACAGACACCCGCAACGGGAAGCAAAGAGTCTCGCCCGATCGCCCTCACCCCACCACCGCTGTGCCAAACCCCACACCAGCAGCCCCCAAATGCCCGATGAAACAGCCACCGGCGGCGAAAATACCAAAAGACCCCAAACAGCGTTGGTCACGCCTCCACCTCGGGCGATCGCATATCTGCCTGCAACTAGAGGAATTAACAGGGCGATCGCGATCGCAGGTGCATCCGGGAAGTAAAATCGCCCCGCCAAAACCGGCAAAATACCCCTGGCAATTTCCGCCAACACCGCAGCAATTCCCGCTAGTTTCCCCCCGTGAATGAAAGCAGCAGACACACCCACATTCCCCGTGCCCAGCGCCCTCAAATCTCGGCGGCTAAACACTCGCACCGCCCATCCCGTTAGCGGTAAAGCACCCAGACTGAAACTAGCAGCCAACAGCCATGCTATTGTCCCCAACGGCATAAAATCTGCTCTCCTATTTTCACGCTCTAAACATTATGACGGCAATTATGTCAATTTTTCTGTCTTCCGATATATCAACCAGACGGCATTAACACTTAAGATAATATAAAAGTAGAGTAGATAAGGATTTAACTATCATGACAGATGTCAGCTTGACGACCCCAATAGCAGTTCTTGTCGCTGGCTTTATTGCCGCAGTTACGATCGGCTCGATCGCCTGGTACAACTCCAAGCGTCCCCCCGGTTGGGAATCCAAAGAACGCCCTGATTTTGTACCGAAAGTTGATAAAGACGATTTGATTGCTGATGTTTCTGACTCGAAACGTAAATAAAACAAAGTTTCTTTAGAGGAATAAAAGCAGGACTTGTGCATTATTAATGAGAAAACTCGGTCATTACCAGTTGTCATTGCTAGCCAGAGCGCGGCAATTTCAAGGGTTCACCTTTCCATTTTTGGCGCAAGTCCTATAAATCTCAAATCCCCAATCTAAAATCTACAATAAGGTGCGCCCCTAAGCACCCTACATATACAGGACTAAGGCTAAAAAGTAGTTTTAGACGATATATATAGCGTAAGGTGCGTCCAGCGCACCTAGAGATTCTCCGTTCAAGACAGATATAGAATTTCTGCCTAAGTCTTGTGAATATAGTGTAGGGGCAATTCTGAAAAAGCCCCTACAAATCGGCGATACCGCGCAAGTTCTGCTAGCTTATTTTTGCAGCGGATTGAGTTTCGTCACCGAGCTTTCCTTGGCATCTTCAGCGCTATCTTTCAGGAAAGCAGAAGCATCCTTAACAGCGGCGCCTACTCTCTCTAAAATATTGGCATCGGGATCGCTGCGATCGAATACGGGTTGAGCCTTAGCCGGCTGTCCGTCTGGCGCTTCTAACAGAGTTTTATCTCCGCCGAGTTCGAGGTCGAACTTGTCAGTTTCCATCGGTGCAGAACCCGGATAAAGCAGCTTTGAGGAATTAGATTCAGCGGTAGTCGAGGCCAGGAGACGATCGCCTACAATCGACAAATCAGCCCGATTCTTTTCTGCTTTAGCAGGCGATTGATTGACTTTAGGGTCAGTAGACATTTGATAATTCGTGTATCCATCTCCACCGGCCTTGTGAGGGTTATTCATTCCTCCCATTTGAACGGGAGGATTCTCTGGCCGAGCACCTCGAACATCGCCGGGATTACAAGCGGTGCTGGTAAACAGCAGCACACCTGCCATAAATACAGTCAAAAATTGAGTCAAAAATTGACCGATACGCAGTCTTTTAAAAAAAGCAGTTACAGTGTTCACAAAAATTTCCCGATTTTTTACTACTACTTGTCAAGAGTAAAAGTAAACTCCCCATGCGTGCCTCTAACGGCGGTGATATTTTGCTGCGGGTTGCTATCGACTTTTTTATAACTTTAGAGGGATTTCATAAACTGCGGAGATTTTGCCCAAGCAAAGCATAATGGTAGGGTGCGCCAGTTCCAATAGTTGCTGGAATTGAAGAGATTTTTTGTTTCTGACACACCCTACAAGCTCTTAATTAGGGAATTTTTCGACTTTCGCTTCAGCTTGCAAAGTCAGCAAACCAGCTTCCACATTTAGCTGCTGAATTCGCAGGGACATTCCCTCAAGTTCAAAATTTCGCAAGTTTAAAACTTCACCAGCTTTGTCCGCCAAAGCTTCAGTTAAGTCCGGCGAAAATTCCTTGTTTTCGGGATACTCGACATCCTGAAGAGAAATTGCCCAACCGCCCGCTGCGATCTGAGGTTTTGATGTAAAATAAATTTTTTCAGTTGAGGCAGTTTCCTGCACCAATACCTCAGCATTTAAAGCGATTTTTCCGGCTAGCAATTGGCACTCAATAGTTTTAACGTCTATTGTCTGCTGTTGTCCGTCAACAGTAACTTTTAAGTTTTTCAGTTTCCTGCTGATGTATTCGGAATTAAAAGCGCGGTTGATATCGCTTTCTGTTAAAACAGCGCGCGCCGCACCGAAGGCAGGCCCGTTCAGTTCAATTTTGCCAAACATAGCGGTGAGGGGATTGACAGCAATATCCTTTATGTGAATTTGCAAATCTTCCACGCGCAAATCTTGTTGCATTACCAACCCTGTGCCCTCAACGGCAACCGCCTCTACTGAACCCTGGGCTAGCTGGATCGGATCGGTGTTGACTGTGACAGACAAAGTTTCTGATTCGTCTAATTTGCTAGCAATAGCAATCTCTGCCACTTTGTCGATCGCCTGTTCCCCTAAACTTCTATTTTGTTGAAGCACGCTCAGAATTCCTAATAATATTATTGTTTAAAAATAGTAGTTAATACTTAATAAAGTATGCGTCTTCCTCTCGGCAGGTTTCTCGTCTGAAAAAAACTTAGCCAAAGACAGAGGGTTTCCAGCAAATTGCTAAAATTAATCAGGTACTCTTCGGCGCACTCTACATTGACAATCAAGCATCCAGGATACCCGCCACGTGATTCATCCGTCCAGAAATAAAAAACCTGTATCCGATGAAACTTGCCGAACGTATTGATCTCGCGCAAGTCAATGCTTCAATTCTTTAATCTAAAATCTAAAATCTAAAATCGATTGACTCGGTGGCGAAGCGGTGAAAAATCAAAAACTTGGATTTTTGCCAAAAGTCTTTTCGAGAAGTTCGATCGCCCGGTACAATTAAGTTAAGAGCCGGCACCGCCATTTGCAATGAATCCAGAATCAACTCTCGCTAGACTACAAGCTACACTTCCCGACGGAAAACTGCCTTCTAGCTACGGGGTATACTTCAAAAACACCCTAGTAGCCCTATGTCACGCCCTAGAAGACCACATTTTGCAAACCAGTGGCGGGGACAAGAACGAACTCCAACCCTTAGTTTTGGTAACGTTTCAGCAGGGAAAATGGTATTTACAGGAAGCCGATCGCTACCTAGATATTGCTAATGCCTCTCGGCGCGTTGTCATAGGTGCAGTAGCCGACAGCGGTTTTGCTACCCACAAAACCGGGCAATTAGAAAATGTATCTTTAATAAATCTCGATGAGAATGACCCCATAATCGAAGAATGGAATTTAATCATCCTCGCCCCGACATACAAAGCAATGGTGCTTTGCCGCGAACTTTCAGCCCAGGAATACTTGCCAGAAGGCAAGCCTGAAGTAGATACAGAACGAAAGTTCTACGGTTTGTGGTCGTTTGACCAGTCTTTGGTGTCGGCGGCTGCAGAAATTTTTATAGAACAGACGCGACATTACAATTCTCCCCTGGCCGACACTTTGCTGGAAATGCACCACGAAATCCTGGCAACCATTGGCCCGCCCTTGGCCGACATTAGTGGCGTGGTATCGCGGATAGTCACTTACCTGCAAAGTTCTCAGCAGCAAATGGTAGCAATTAACCGCCAAACCCGCGAGTTGTGGGAATTGGAAGGTCAAGCTTTGCGCGTCAGCCGGAATTTGAACGCTAACAAACTTCAAGCTTTTCTACGCATGGCCCAGCGCGTAGACGAACGCGATACCGCAAACCCCACAGCGTCATTGCAGGTGGCGGCTTTGTCGGAAACTTTGGGTCAACTGCTGGATTTGCCGGCTTTGCAGTTGCGGAGGCTGCGGCTGGCTGGATTGCTATTTCGAGTCGGCTTAGTTTCTGCCCCGAATGAGGTGTTCGATCGCACTCCCGATGCTTTTGACGAAGCAACTTTCTCGTTTTGGCGCGATCGCAGTTTCATTGGTTCCCAACTGCTGCAAGCAATGCCGGAACTAGCACCCGTAGCGGAAATTGTCAAGCATAAACTCGAATATTGGGACGGCAGCGGCAGGCCAGAGGGTTTGCGAGCCGAAGCGATACCGATGACTTCGCGGATTTTGGGGTTGGTCGCTTATTTTCAAGAACTGACTCAACCGCGTGGCGATCGTCCCGCTTTGAGTTTGAGCGAAGCTTTGGAAGAGTGCCGGGAACTGTCGGGCACGCGCTTCGATCCGGCTTTGGTGGAAACTCTGGGCAACGTCGTCAGGCTGGCAGAAATGGGTTTGATGGAGTTACCAACTCGCCCTAGCCAACTGCCTAACGTGTGGTTGGAGGATTTGGGCGATCGAACGACCGCGACCGCTCCGGCATTATAAAATAACTCGACTGTTGACTGTTGACTGTTGACTGTTGACTGTTGACTGTTGACTGTTAACCAACAACTGACAACCAACAACTGACAACTGACTAATGACTAATGACCTCGAAGCCATACGCCAAGGCAAAATTTTGATGTTGGCCGGCACTGATTTAGCCGGCAAAGACTTAGCCGGAGCCGATCTCGCCGGTGCTAACTTGTCTCAAGCCAACTTGAGTGGAGCTAATCTCGCCGGCGCTAACTTGCAGCGGGCCGTATTGCGAGCCAACCTCCGCGGCGCTGACTTGAGCGGCGCTAACCTGCGAGGGGCAGATTTTCGGAATGCCGATTTGCGGGGAGCTTCCTTCGCTAACGCTTTAGTCCGCGACGCAAGTTTTGGGGGTGCTTTTTTGACGGGGGCATCCATCGGCAATTTGGATTTGAGCGGTGTCGATTTGCGCGGTGCCGATTTGCGGGGCGCTGCTTTGGCTAGGGCAATTTTGCTTGGTGCCGATTTGAGCCATGCTAATTTGTCCGGCGCTGATTTGTCAGGAGCTGACTTGGAAGAAGCGATCCTGAATGGAGCCGTACTGCGCGGCGCTAACCTGACGGGGGCTAATTTGCTTTGCGCCATGATGGAAAAAACCCTTTGGGATGGAGCTTTGCTCGATCGCGCCTGTCTCCAAGGTACCCCCCTGAGCCCTTAAATTTCAACAATGTTGTTTTGAACACAGACAAAAAACAAGATCTGCTTATGAGGTGAATAAGCACAAGCGATTTTTACATTTCTTAATATGAGGTTATAATGGCGACTGTAGATGAGCAAACGAATAAATGGTAGCAGCTTTGTTTAGCGGTACATCCTTTCAAGGTCAAAGTGGCGATCGCCTTGTTAGTAAAGTAGCAGGAGCTGCGATCGCAGCCTTATTCAAGCGTTCTGAAAAGGCCGAGGCCAACATCCGAGTCGAACCAGTAGCCAAACTCTTGCAGGGAAGCATCGACGGTTTCGACTTCGTTGGCAAAGGTATGTTGATGTACAACGGCCTTCGCATAGAAGTGATGGAACTCTATCTGCAAGCACTCTCCATTGATTTTGGGGCGATTTTTGCAGGTCAAGTGAAATTACGGCAGCCTACCCAGGCAAATATGCGAGTAGTCTTAAGTCGATCGGATTTAACCACCTCATTCAATACACCTTTTGTAGTTGAAAAACTCCAGAAGCTGAAGTACCAAGAGCAATCTCTGCACTTTCAAAACACTGAAGTCAGCTTCGGAACCGACAAATCAATTCGGCTTCAGTCCGAAATTACCGTAGGCGATGCCAGCGAACCGGTCAAAATAGATATTACTGCTCAATTGCAAGTTGAAGACAGACGCAAAATCCAATTTGTCAGCGTTACTTACGGCGGTGACGAGCAAGCAGTAGACTTGGGTCAAGCTATAATTGCCCACGTAAATAACTTGCTAGACTTAGACAAATTTGCCTTAGAAGGCACTCAACTGCGAGTAGACCGCTGCCGAGTTCAGAACGACGAGCTGGTTTTCTACGGTTGGGCTGGTATCGAACAGTTTCCCAAAGGCAAGCGCTAAACCTCACCAGGCTGAGGTTTGCCCAGCCATCTAGTTTGGAAAAAGAGCATTTTTCAGTTAGCAAACAACCCGCACCGGCGGGTTTTGCTTTAGATATTAGATGGGAGGAAAAATCTAAGATCTAAAATCTCGCATCTAAAGTCGATCGAGGCAAAATCAGCACAGAGGTTGATTCGAGCGGGCAAATTATTTTGATAGATTTAAATAATAAATTAAACCACCCTCAAGAATAAAAATGCTCGGAATTTATTTATTTTGTATCTACGTCGCAGTATTGTCCGTGTTTGCTGGCTCCAGCCCCCGCAGCCCTGAGAAATGGTGGGTAGAAATCGTCACAGATTTGCCCCGCTGTACCTACTATTTTGGCCCCTTCGACACCGACAAAGAAGCCTCCAGCAATATTCCGGGCTACATCGAAGACCTAGAAAGCGAGAAAGCCAAAAGAGTTAGCATCCGCATCAAACGCTGTCAGCCTTCGGAACTCACGATTTGCGACAGTGAATTCTCAGAGGGTATCGCGGCTTAAGAATTTTGATAGTCCAGACTCCAGAAACCGGGTTTTTTGACTAAAATACTCCCTCTCTCGCGAGGGGTATCTGTTAAATAACCCGGTTTCTGAGCGTCAAGAGTGCCTAAGTTTTGTTTGAGCTTTCAATTACCTCAAGCCTCAACAATAATATTAAGCCTCATCTTGTCCTAGTCCTTACCTTGCGGAGTTTGTATTTGTAGTGGTGGCTTAAAAGTCGGCATCTTCTCCACCAAAATGCAGATTTTATGAACCATTAACTGCCAAAATTTATCGGGATCGAATCAGCACTGAGGATGAGCCGATCGCTCTCGTTGCGTTGATAAATTGAGAACAGTAAAAACTACTTAAGTCTTCTCCGAGGTAAATATGTTTGAAATCTCTATGTTGGGTATGTTTTTCACAGCTTTTTGGGTGCTAGCTCAACCTGCTAGCAGCACTCGACGCGACGAATGGTGGGTAGAAGTGGATACAGATTCCCCAAAGAGTACCTATTACTTTGGGCCCTATGACAGCAGACAGGAAGCTTCCGACAACTCGAACTACTACATCCGAGACCTGGAGAACAAAGGAGCTAAAAAAATTAGCATCAACATCAAACAAGGTAGTCAACCTACTCAGCTAAGAGCTAGCGAAGAGTCTTGAGAAGGTGGGAAAGTGCAAATTACGGGCGAATAAAATTTGAGTTGTTAACAGGGTTTTTTTCAAATGAGATCGCGCTGGCATACACTAGGGACACAACAATGCTGTGTCCCGATGAAATAGTGAAGAAAGAATCTTATTTGCGTCCGAGAAATGCACGCTTTTTCAAAGCACCATCTGATTGAGATTACTGCGAGGATTAAAAGTGCGATTTGCTTTGATTTTTTCATAGCATTCGCGTTCTACACTGCTAATTTCTTTCGGTGGCACGATCGCAATTTTTACTAACAAATCAGTCCGCTCGTCTTTCTTCGGTTTCGGCCATCCTTTGCCCCGCAACCGCAAAGACTGACCCGAACGAATCCCGGCTGGAAATTTCACAGTGATCATACCTTCTGGCGCCGGCACTTCAATTGAAGCTCCCAACACCGCTTCGTCGGGAGTTATCGGCACTTCGCAGACCAAATTCTCTCCCTCAAACTGGAAGAAAGCGTGAGGCAACACTTCTAATTTTAGGTACAAATCTCCCTGTTGCTTGGTGTATGGGTCAACTTGACCTTTACCTTTTATCCGAATTTTACTGCCGGTTTTCACTCCAGCAGGAATCGAAACTTCCCCCGTGGCGACTCGCTTAGAAGTTCCCCGAAATGCTTCCCCCAGAGTCAGGGAAATGGCGACCTCGGTGTCGAGAGAGCTTCCTGCGGTGCGGTTTTCGTACCCCGCGAAATCTTCAAATCCGCCAAACCCGGTGGGCCCGCCGCTGGTGTTGCGGTAGTTGCTGTAATTCCACTTGGCGTTGCGCGCATTACCCGGACTACTACCCGCGCGACCTAACAAGGCATTGATAAATTCGTCAAAACTGCCGTACTCGCTGAAGTCAACCCCGCCAAAGTCTACATTCGTACTGCCCCCGCCCGGCCATCCACCTGGAGTTGTGGCAGCTTGCTTCCAGTATTGACCGTATTGGTCGTATTTTTTGCGTTTTTCAGGGTCTGAGAGCACTTCGTAAGCTTCGTTTACTTCTTTAAAACGAGCTTCGGCTTCTTTGTTGCCGGGGTTCATGTCCGGGTGATATTTGCGGGCTAGTTTGCGGAAAGTTTTTTTTAATTCGTCAGAAGTGGCAGTTTTGTTGAGTCCCAAAATAGCGTAATAGTCTTTAAAATCTGTTGCAGCCATTAAGCAATCCCCTCTTTATTAGTTGTTATTTGTTAGTTGTTAGTTGTTAGAAAGAATAAATCCCAAATTAGCCGCAGGATGGCGCATTAGTATAATGCCAGGAGCCGAAGTGCCTGCGACATCTCATTCAAATTATAGGTTATCAAAGGTTGGGACTCGATCGAGTTCGGTTGTTGCTGGGCGTTCGATCGCAATTTCCGCACTCCGCTGCTGTTTAAGATTTTATAGCATTCGGCTCTCTCGTGCCCAAGGGAGCCGGAGCAGCCGCATCTAGAAATGCTTTTGGCATTCGACAGCAAAAACCATGCTTTCATCAATTAAGAACGTCCTTACCCTATAGGCCGTTGCTATACCTGTGAGCTGTGAGACGCTGAAACTCCTGCAGCGAAAACTTTTGGGGAGTTATGAGGCTTAGGGCTTTCGGGAGGCTGCAGCCCGGTTGAGGTGAGGCGGGGAAAGCTGCTGCTGTTGCGGGCGCGAGCCCAGGAGGGTTGACATGCGCGGACGATCGATCTTTTTTTGGTCTTTTTTTCCGGGGCGCGGTGCGATGGCTACGCCCCGGCTTACGCCTACGAACTTCTCGATATGAGCTTTATTACCCAATCCAAATCTTAGCAGGTTTTCCTCAGCAATTTCGAGCCAATCTGGTGTCTAAATTGTGACTATATAATACCCTAAATTGCGCCGTTCTTCCACAAATTTTCTAGATATTTTTTATTGACCCCAGACCCGTCCTATAAAATTTTATTTTTACAACCTCTGAATAGATTTAAATCCAAGTAATATAACATAATTTCTCCGCTGTCTGTTAGCTAAATCACACATTTTTATAAAACATTAAGATAGGATAGTATAGCGATAAGCTTTTAACGCTACGAGGGTGCTAAGATTATGAATTATTTGCTAAGTTGGCCTTGCGGCTGCTGCGACGATTGGAAAGATAGTTCCGAGAGTGCTGTGGTACTCAGAAACGGGCAGCGCATTTGTCAGTCGTGCTACCAGCGCAAATACAAGAACCAGAAGTTATTCGCCAGACGCAGGCGATCGGACATATCTGTCTCACGGCAGACAGTAACAGAGACGGTCGCTTATTAATAATGCGCGAGCCTTTGAATAAAGCCAAGTATTTCGACAACCTCGCATCAGCGGTGGGAATTAATAATCAACAAAAAAAGAATGAATTTCGTCATCAGTCATCAGTCATCGGTCATTGGTGATCTGTCACTAATTTCATTATTTATCATCAGTCACTTGAAAAGCAGGTAACAGATTTTAACTTAAAAAACTAATGACTGACGACTAATGACTAATGACTAATAACTAAATGATAGTTCCATCAGGAATCGTGGCATTTTTCAGGACTACGATAATGCCGCTGCGGATGTAAAAACCTTGGTTTTCGCGGTTGGCTTCTTCCACTCGGTCTTTATTAATTAATTGAACATTGCGGCCGATGCGGGCATTTTTATCCACAATCGCGCGGCGAATTGTAGTATCTGCACCGATACCGAGGGCGACGCCGCCGTTGTCCAAACTCGAATGCCGTTCGGCGTCGGGTTCGTAGAAGTCAGCACCCAGGACCAGGGTGTCTTGAATCGTACATCCAGCTTCAATGCGCGATCGAACTCCCAACACAGAATGGTCGATCCGGCACTGTTTGAGAATGCAGCCTTCAGCAATAATCGATTCAGTCACGTGAGTATCTAAAAGCTTAGTCGGCGGCAAGAAACGCGGGCGAGTGTAAATCGGCGCCTTTTCATCGTAGAAACTGAAAGGTGGCTGAGGCTGTTTTGTCAGAGCCAAGTTAGCCTCGTAAAAAGCCTCAATGGTTCCGATATCTTCCCAGTAATCGTCAAACAAATAAGCTTGAACGTTGTGGTCTTTTGAAGAATTCGGAATTATCTCTTTACCAAAATCAGTTTGGTTTGGAGATTCTTTCAGCAGTTTAATCAGAACTTCTCTTTTGAAGACATAAATCCCCATCGAAGCAATGTAAGGGCTTTCCTGAGCCTGCTGCGCTGTCAGTCCCAGTTTAGTAGTATCCACCTGCATTTGTTTGAGCGCATCGCCTTTTGGCTTTTCGCTGAAAGAAACAATGCGGCCGGTGTCGTCGATTTTCATCAAACCAAAATCCGATGCCCGCTTCTCGTCCATGGGCAAAACCGAGAGGGTGATATCGGCGTTGGTTTCGCGGTGTCTCTGCACAAACTTCTGGTAGTCCATGCGGTAGAGGTGGTCGCCAGAGAGAATCAAGTATTCATCAACGTCCCACTGTTCTAGCAGCGAGAGATATTGGCGAACTGCGTCGGCTGTCCCTTGAAACCAGTTGGGGTTTTCCTGAGTTTGCTGGGCGGCGAGTACCTCGACAAATCCCTCGGTGAAGCCGGAAAACTGGTAGGTGCGAGAGATGTGACGGTTGAGGGATGCCGAGTTGAATTGGGTGAGGACGTAGATTTTGACTATTTCCGAGTTGATGCAGTTGCTGACAGGAATATCGATGAGGCGATATTTGCCTGCGAGGGGAACTGCGGGTTTGGCTCGCAGTTTGGTTAGGGGGTAAAGGCGGGTGCCTACACCGCCACCGAGGATGATGGCTAAAACTTTTTTCAAGGAACTTTCTCCCTAGGGTCGATTAACTCTCCAAGTACAGTGTCGGACGGTGAGGGCTTCTTGACAAGGGGGGGGAGCAAGGAAGTTTTGAGTTTTGAGTTAGGAGTTGAGTCGGTTACCCACAAACCAGGTTGTTTAATCCAAATACTTCTTCAAACCCTCAATAAGAGTTAAAAAATCCGGTTTATGAGAGTTGGAGTGTGTCCGGGGCTGGACTTAGGAGTTTTGAGTTGTGAGTTAAAATACCCATCAATACCATATGGATATTTTAAAAATTTTTGAGTTGTGAGTTAAAATACCCTTTCATAAATAAGGGCAGTTTAACAAAAGAATAAGGTTCGGGGTTTTGGCTGTTAATTACAAGTTTTTTGGGTAAATTCCCCGTTTTGGCAATTTCTCGATCGACGCTCATGGCGCTATTGTTCTTTTTCAAGGCCGGTCTATCGCACCGCCACGCCCGCTGACAATCAAGCATCCAGGATACCCGCCACGTGATTCATCCGTCCAGAAATAAAAAACCTGTATCTGATGAAACTTGCCCCGCGAATTTCTCTCGCGCAAGTCAATGCTTCAATTCTAAAATCTAAAATCTCAAATCTAAAATCGATTGACCCTCTGTAGGGGATCAAAGTGCGATCGGGTTCTGCTTGAATTTGATCCGGTTCTTTTTGCTGGCGTTCCTGTTATCTGAGTTTGTGCAACTCCACGGCACTCAGGAAGCGCCGCCCGTCGGGACGATAAATTTCTAGGTAGAGTCAGTTTTCAATCTTAGATTGACTGCAAATTTGTGTAATATTTTACAATTTGTCGATCGACAAGAAGGGATAAAATGTCTATTCTCTACCAAAAGTTAGATACCCTAGAAACCTCTGCTACTGTAGCCTAAGCCGTAAAAGCTAGAAAAAGTGTATGCAAATTCAAACGCCGGACTGGGTTAAAAACGCCGTATTCTACCAAATATTCCCCGATCGCTTCGCCAAAAGCAAACAGCCTCGCAAACGCCTGCTGCAAAACTTCATGTGGGAAGAATGGCACGCAGTCCCCACCCTGCAAGGCTACAAAGGCGGCGACTTGTGGGGCGTGATGGAAGAGCTAGACTACTTGGAAGACTTAGGCATTAACGCAATTTATTTCACCCCCATATTTCAGTCGGCCTGCAATCACCGCTACCACACCCACGACTACTATCAAGTCGATCCGATGTTGGGTGGCAATCCGGCTTTTAAAGAGCTTCTAGACGCAGCTCACGATCGCAACATCAAAGTTGTCCTCGACGGCGTATTCAACCACGCCAGCCGCGGCTTTTTCTTCTTTCACGATATCCTCGAAAACGGCCCCGGCTCTCCTTGGCTCGATTGGTTTAAAATTGAAGGCTGGCCGTTATCTGCCTACGACGGCAATTTTCCTGCTAATTATGCCGGTTGGGATGGGAATCGAGCCCTTCCTGTATTCAATCACGACAATCCAGAAGTGCGAGAATACATCATGGAAATCGCCGAATATTGGATTAAATTTGGCGTCGATGGCTGGCGGCTGGACGTTCCTTTTGAAATTAAAACCCCGGGATTTTGGCAGGAATTTCGCGATCGAGTTAAAGCAGTTAATCCCGAAGCTTACATTGTGGGCGAAGTTTGGGAAGATGCGAGAGAATGGCTCGACGGCACTCAATTTGACGGGGTAATGAATTATCTTTTTGCTGCACCGACTATTGCTTTTGCAGCGGGCGACAGGGTAGATTTAACTCAAATTGAAGGCCGTGCTTACCATCCCTATCCGCCGCTTTTTGCTAAAGAGTACGGCGACAAAATTCAGCAGGTTTTGGAACTGTACCCGTGGCCAATACAGCTAACTCAACTTAATTTGTTGGCCAGCCACGATACTGCGAGGTTGTTAACAATTGCAGGAGGCGATAAAGCTAGCGTCGAACTTGCTACTTTGCTACTGTTAACTTTTCCGGGAGCTCCTAGCATTTACTACGGCGATGAAGTTGGTTTGCCCGGTGCTCTCGATCCCGATTCTCGCCGCGGTTTTCCCTTACAAGCTCGCTGGGAACTTGATGTTTTAGATTATCACAAGCAGTTAATAGCTTTGCGGCACAAATACGCTGCCCTCCGCACTGGTTCGTACCAAGTTCTGTTTGCTGAGGGAACAGTTTACGTTTTTGCCCGAATTTTGGGGGATGAGGAAATAGTTGTTGCTGTCAATGTCGCGACCGAAGCAGCTAATATTAGCTTTGAGGCCGCTAATTTGAAATCTCCTCACGATAAATTGCTGTATGGGAAAGGCGAGTTTGTTTGGAAAGGTGAAGGGGAAACTCGGCTTTTAGAATTGATGCTGCCGGGGCGCTCAGGATTGATTTTAGGTTCTGATAATTAGTTCAGCAATTACGCAAGTGTCACGAGCCAATAGACTTGTAGGGTGCGTCAGACCGAGTTATGGACGGATGATCGATGGCTTGGGATCTGACCCACCTTACTAATTGTGACACTTGCGTAAGTTCTCTAGTTTAAAATGTAAGGTGCGCCCATAAGCACCCTACTAAATTTAGAGATGCCGCAAGTTTGATTATGCTGCAACCAATGCTGGTATTAGCACCGCATCAATGATATGGATGACGCCATTGTCGGCAAGAATATTGGAAGTGAGAACTTTAGCATCATTCACTTTAAGTCCGTCAGAAGTATCAATTCCTACCACAGAACCTTCCACTGTTTCAGCAGAACTTAACTCAAGCAAGTTCTCAGTTAGTACCTCGCCAAACAGAATGTGATAAGTCAGAATTTTCTTGAGCTTGGGTATGTCTTCCAGCCAAGACGTAATAGTGTTCGTAGGAATTTTGGCAAATGCCTCATCAGTTGGTGCTAAGACGGTGTAGGGGCCCGGACTTTGCAATAAATCTAACAAACCAGCCGCTTCAATAACAGTCACGAGGGTTTTGAAAGAACCGGCATTGGTGGCAGTCTCGACAATATCAGCCATGATGTTTTTCAGGAGTGCAAATAGCAGAAAATGAATCAGAGGCGACAATCATTTTAGCAATTTACAAATAGCAGAAAATGAATCGGAGGGATGATGATTATTTTAGCCATTATAAGTTAATTCGGTTGCCGGCCCTGATGGCTAGGCGCGATCGACCTTTGTGGCTTATACTTGGGTCGCCTCCTCCCCTTTGCGGAAAAACTGCTTTAAAATCTCTCCGGGTTCTCTGTCCCAGGTGTCGATATGTTCGTAAATTAAGCCGTCTTTATCCAGTTTATAAGTAGAGTAGCCGTTAAAAAAAATCCGAGCTTTCCAGGGAACCCGCAGTGTCCCGCGAACAGTCCAATTTGCCACAATAGTATCAGGGGCTGTCTGACCTACGTCGTGCAGGTCGAAGTAAATCTCGTTAAAGAATAGCTGCCCGTGAAATCGCAGAGTCCAAAAGATAATGCGATAGTTGATTTTTCCTTTAAATTTGTTAACAGGGTCTTGAAAATAAACATCTTTTGTGTAGATGTCGTAGGAGATGTCTTTTTCAAAAAGCGTCGGGAGATCCGCTTTCAGGGTGTCTACTGCTTGTTCTACCTGCATTTGATATTCGATCGCACTCAAACGACCACCTTGTGACAGTATTAATTTATGACTTTAAATGAATAATCTCGATCGGCAGCGGGAGGAGAAAAAAATTGATACTTCAACCAGCTCTAATCTTACCTCTAATTATATTGTCCGCCTCGGCCTTTCTGCTGACCCGGACTTGCGAAATCGAAACCTTGGCACAGATTTGACAGAACACCCCCACTCCTCTGACATTCTCGCAGAAATCAACAGCGGCAAGCTGTTGATGGTAGATAGCCGTCGCCGGAACGGCCTAATTTTGATTAAACGTTTCCACGCGGAGTTTGCCGGGCCTGGGGCTGCCGTTGGGGGCGCTTTTGATGTTGACTCTGTGCAGGCGATTCCCGTGGGCGATTTTTGTTTGGTTTGCCCTCACTCTCCCCAAGAAATACAGAAAGCTTTGGGAATTCGGCGGCAGTGGGTGCGGTTAATGGAACAGTTAACGGCAAAGCCTACAGCTTTGGAACGCGCACAAATGGTTTTAACTCAGTTTGAACAATATTTGGATTGGGAAACGGTGGCACAAATTCCCGATGAAGCTTTGGCACTTTTAGTAGGCGTATTTCCCCAAACCATTCGGGCGGCGCGACAAGAAAATGATCTAAGATGAAAATATTTTATCTATTTCCCAATTCTCAACTGTGGCAGCAAACTATCGAATCAGACGCCAAATTAAGGACACCCTAACTGATACTTTTAATTCAGACAATCCCCGACAATCGGTGAAAATCTTCAGATAGCACACTCATCAGACAGGTCCCAGAGTATGGTGGTATCCCACAAAGCTTTGAGAAAAATCCCCAAAGCGCCATTAAAATCGCGGGGTATTTCATAACCACAATTGGGACATTTAAAACTTTTAGAGCCACCCAATTTTTTGTGAATATGACCGCATTTTGTACAAGTTTTAGAAGTGTATTCTTCAGTCACCCTAACCAATCTCGAACCGTAACGATTACAGAGATGCTCCAAGGTTTGCGAGAACTGATAGAATGCCCAAGTCATCATCGCCCTCGCCGATTTGGAATTGAGCTTACGAGCGCCTTTTGCCACCATTTGAGAAGTTTCAAAGGTGGGTAAATAAATGACATCGTAATTCCGAGCCAAGTAACTCGCTACTTGTTTGTGGATTTCAGAACGTAAATTTTTGATTTTCGTTCTTACCTTTTCCATAGCTTGTTTTAGTCGATAGCGCAATCGAGAGAACTCACCGCCTTTAGAACGGCTAAGTTTTGATTGCATTTTGTCTAAATGCTGGCACAATCTCGCAATTTTCCCAAAGTCATATTTCCCGAATTCAGTAAAAGAATTGCCGTCAAATCCAGTTAAAAAACAGCGCAGTCCGGGGTCGAGCGCGACAGTTTTTCCGCCGTTTTTAGACTCCGGAACGTTGATCTCTACTGGCATATTCACAAACCAGCGTCCCTTGTTGTAAGTGACTTCTACGGCTTTGTCGTAGTTAATTAAGCAAAAATCTTGTCCAGTCCACAGAGGTTTCTCCAAATTTTTACTGGCATTCGCCATTAGATGACCGTTTTTATAGTCGCCCGGAGCGAACTGAATAGTCTGCTTTTGGGCTCGGATCGATCTGAATCGGGCTATCTTCAGTCCGACTAAAGGATGGGGTTTTGCCTTTTTCCCTTTACCTATTTGAGCGGGTTGTTTGTCAGTTTTCTTCCAAGCTGTATAAGCCTCGAAAAGGGCGTTATCTAAACTGTGGGCTATTCCTAACTCTTTACACCATTTAGGGATTATTTCGTCGCCTAGAGTTTTACAAAAGCTCCGAAAAGCTTGCTTGCCAGAAGTTTTTAAGACTGGCTGGTTAGTTTTTTTCTCTACAGTGTAGTAGATAAATTTTCCCTGGTGTTTATTCAGGTAAGCAATCGCATTGTTATACACTTTTCGATTGGCATGAATTCTCAACATCCAAACTTTCTTCGTCTCCCTCTTTGGATAAACCCGGTACGTCAGAGTCTTCAATGATTTGCTTTTTGTACTTTCTGAGTCCGTACAATCGGCAACTGAAGACGTGGATGATGGCAAGTATGTCTTCAACCATCTCCCGTTCTGGACTGAGTGAACTATTGTTGAGAACCACAATCTTGCACCCGCCCCGCTCCGCAAACCATGAGATAAGATCGAATCCGAACCGGCATAATCTATCTTTTGAGGCAATGACAACCATTCCGATGTCGCCTGTGTAAATGTGTTCCAATAGGGCGATAAGACCTTTTCTTTTGAAGTTGAGGCCACTCCCGATGTCTTGGATGATTTCGCATCCGGGGTAGCGAGACAGAAGAAAGTCAGCCTGTCGTAAAAGATCGGCTTTTTGACTTCGACTGCTAACTCTGGCGTAGAGGATGGTTGGTTTAGTAGATGGAATATTGACAACTGAGTCACAATCGTAGCGTCGCTGTCCTGACGGTGTTCGGTACGCTTTGATTTTCCCTTCTTTTTCCCACCGTTCAAGGGTTTTTGAACATACTCCGAGTCGTTGAACAGCGATTCTTGGTGGTACATATGTGGACATATTGGGTTTGGTTAGGTGAATTATTCCAGTCTACACCAATTGTCTGATTTATAAGGGAAATGTCTAAGAAAAGCCCGTCCTAGGGATTACTCTTCTATCATCCGCTGACAATGCTGTGTTATACTAACCGACAAAGCATCAATATCGAGCGGAGTATTCCCTACAGGAAGCTTGGTGGCAAAAGTGCGACCGAGGTGCAATCTATCCCATACAGAACGTTTTTGCCCTGCTCGCCCACTTCCAGGGTCATGTATCCCGAATCCCGATATTTCTCTATTCCAAACAGGGCTGAAGTGACGGATCAACACTGCTTCTCCCCATGAAACTAAATCGATTTCCCTCGGCGCGACTTTGAAGGCAAAATCCTCTATTTTTAGATTGTCTACAGCTTCGATAGATTTTCTATGCTCTAACAAGCGTCCGTAAAGAGTGTTGCCAATAGTTGTACGCCCCGTCCGACGACCTCCCGGAGCTGCTTTACCTACATAGATTGGCAGACAGCACTTACTCAAGTTTGCCTGTTTAATAAGGTTATACATTGAGAAGTCGCCCTGGTAGTACAGCAAATATGCTCCGCAATATTGGATCAAATCCTCCCTGACACGATCCAGTTCCTGAAGATTATAACAATTTTGCTTGCCACAGAAAGCGATTAAGTTTTCTTGTATATCTGGCGGTACTCTAAATACTTCGAGCATGGAGTAAATTCTCACATCTAAAATCTCAAATTCATTGACTACACTCTCGCTGTTCTAACTGTCTCCAGCCGCAATCTAATGCTAGAGGCAATAACTTCTGCCAAAGCGACTGGTACAGCATTCCCCAACTGCTTCATAGTTTCTGTCCAACTGTGAGGAAAGAAGTATTCGTCAGGGAAAGTTTGCAGTCTAGCAGCTTCGCGAAGCGTAAAGTAACGCACCTGTCCCGTGGTATCAACTAACATATTTTCTCCTCCAGGGACCCCGTGAACTCCTGCTTTTAAAGTTTTAGCTGGTTCATCTAACAAGCTGCCTGTATGGCCTGGATACTTTCTGGCTCCTGGTATAAAAATGTGATTTAGTACGCTGTTTTGGCTTTCTTTATTGCCTTCTTGTGGTAAGTCCGAAATGGCATCCCGCACAGTGCGCCAAGGCTGTTTTTGAGGTGGAAACAAGTTGAACTGAAGATTGAATATGCGCGAGGAAAGCTTGCTAGGTATGTCTGGACGATCGCTTTTAGAGATTTGATTGCGCTCCCAATAATTGCCAGTCACCCATTGCTCCCAATGCAAGGCTTCCTGAGAACAAGTCGGTTCAGGAAAAGACCACTCTAATCCTAAATCCGATCGAAAACCTACAATAAAAACCCTTTCGCGCTTTTGGGGAATGCCGTAGTCTGCCGCGTTGAGTAAGCGAAACACTACACGGTATGATAGTCCCTCACCGCGACCGGCGGTATGATGCTGTTCTAACCGGGACAGGTGATGGGGCCAATCCTCATCCAGTCGTTGTACAACTTCTGGATAAGTGAGTTGTAGGACAATATACTCAAAATATTTAGTGAAGGAGGAACGCAATAAACCTTTAACATTTTCGATAACAAATGCCTTGGGTTTGAGTTCTCGCACGGCCCGAAAAAAGTGCGGAAACATATTTCGATCGTCCTCACTCCCGCAGTGTTTTCCTCCTACCGAAAAAGGCTGACACGGCGGCCCTCCAGTTAGGATGTCTACCCCCTCTTTGAGTTCTAGGGATGTAAAATCGAATTTAGCGATATCTGTCTCAAAAACAGGCCAGTTTGAAATCGCTTTTACACCCCGCCGCTGATTTTCTCGAATTGTCTCGCAAGCATTTTTGTCAAGCTCGATCACTGCTTTGTGACAAAAGCCTGATTTTGATACGCCTATTGCTAAGCCTCCTGCTCCGCTGAATAGTTCTACAGAGTTCATTATTAGCATTGTATTGAGCAACGGTGGATATTAATTTTAATCTAAAATCGCTGCGATTCGATCGACTGTCCGCTGATTTTCCTCCGGTCTACCCACCGTAATTCGCAAACCTCCCCCAGTATGCCTAATTAAAGTACCTCCCTCTTTTAGCTGCTGCATGATTTGTTTGTGTTCCTGTTCGGCAGATTCGCCCTCACCAGCTTTGACTCGCAGGTAAACGAAGTTAGCCGCACTCGGCCAAACTTGCAATTTTTGATGCTGAGTTAGCGCTGCAATTAATTTGGCTCTTTCTGATAGAGTTTCGGGAATGGTTGCTAGCAATAACTGCCGCTGCGCTAGAGCTAACTCGGCTGCAGTTTGCGAGAAACTGGGAAGGTTGTAGGGGAGACGAATTTTTTCTAAGGCGGCTGTGAGTTCGGGATGGGCGATCGCATATCCGACTCTCATTGATGCTAGCCGAAATGCTTTGGAAAATGTCCGCAAAATTATCCAATTCGGGTGGTTGTGCAATTGGTCTGCTAAAGTATTTTGGCTAAATTCAAAATAAGCTTCGTCAATTACTACTAATATCTCTTCGGGTAAATTTGACAACCATTCTATTTCATCGGTTGTCAAAGCATTGGCTGTGGGGGAATTGGGATGAACGACAAAGACTGCGCGCACGGGGGGATTTTGATTTTGGGCTATCGCCCTTTTAGCCACCTCGATATCGATTTCAAAATTTTCCTCTTTCCGCTGAACACTCACAACGGGAATTCCGAGGGTTTGGGCGATTATTCCATACATCGAAAAGGTGGGATTCGCAACGAAAATAGAGCCAGTACCGCCTAAACAAGTAGCTATTAAGATGGATCTAATTAGTTCGTCGGAACCGTTGCCCACAGAAATATTGTCGGCTGTAATGGCGGTTTTTGGCACTGTAACCCCCCCTAGCCCCCCCTTGTTAAGGGGGGGGACATTTAGGGATTCATTGACGTATTGGGCGAGATCCTCTTTGAGCGCTGCGTGGCCTCCGTCGGGATAGCGATTTGTCTCAATTAACTGCTGGTAAGTCCAAGCTAGCTTTTTTTTTAATTCTTCTGGCAAGTCGTAGGGGCATTCATTGGTATCGAGGCGATCGATCGCACTTTCGGAGTGCGCTGGTTCTCCTGATGTGCCGCCCGGATGGGGAGTGTATGCGGTAAGTTCGGCTAAGTCTTTTCGGATAAAGGGAAGCATGGTATAGTTTACGACTTTTTATTTTAGATAATCTGCTTAGAAGCATCTGAACTTAGCATAGAGCTTGTTCTATCTCGAAAGCAAGAGGAGAGGGGGGATTTAGTTTCTGTCGATCGATTGATGCGTTGGCTGTGGCAAATTGATTATTCTTAGAAAGTAACTGCTAATATGTGGAAACCAAGTATGAAAGTCAAGCCTTCCGATCTATCTAAAAATGCCGCCGCTACCCTCATAGCTTTGAGTTTGGCTGTTCTCCCTTCAGCTATGCCTGCCTCAGCTCAAACCGAGTCAGCTCCGGCCCAGAACAATACTGAGTCTAATGGAGTTGTTCTAGACAGAACTCCCTTTCAAGAAAGCAAGGAAGACAACAATCATTGGGGTGCTTTGGGTTTGTTGGGCATCCTCGGTTTGGCGAATCTGTTTCGCAAGGATGAACCCAAACGCTACCGCGATCCGATGGGCCAATAATTGTTTAAACTGCCATCGCACCAGCCAAAAACCAAATCAACCGTCGTGGATTCAGAAACCGGGTTTTTTACGGAAAGACTGGATTATTGCCTTTCATCCCAGCAAGAAACCCGGTTTCTTTGATATTAATGGCCATTTTTGCCACAAAGTTTATTCAATCCCGCCACAAAGCAATCCCGCCCAATAAACCGCTAACATTTGGTACTATTTTAACCTGTGGCGGTAACTCAATAGCAATCTTTTTAGTATTGCCGCCGCCGATGTAAATGCGATCGCAGTTAAAGAGATTTTGCAGATAGGTGAGGGCTTTTTCCAGACGGCGATTCCATCTTTTGGAACCGACTGTATCTAATGCCGATCGCCCTAATTGCTGTTCGTAAGTTTCCCCTTTGCGAAACGGGTGATGTCCTAATTCTAGATTTGGCACCAAGATACCATCGACAAATAAGGCAGAACCGAAACCGGTGCCAAGGGTAATTACTAATTCTACCCCCGTCCCAGCAATTGCTCCCAATCCTTGAATATCGGCATCGTTAGCCACTCGCACAGGTTTTCCCAAGCGATCTTTGAGGGTAGTTTCTAGGTCAAAATCTATCCAAGACGGATCTAAATTCACTGCGGTTTTGATAACGCCTAGACGCACGACGCCGGGAAAACCGACGGATACTCGGTCAAATTCCCCTTGTCCGCTTGCTAAAGAGGCGATCGCCTCTAGTACGGGTTCCGGTTTCGGTGGTTGAGGCGTTTCTAAACGGCTGCGTTCCGTTTGGGGCTCGCCTTCATTGTCCAAAACCATAACTTTGATGCCACTTCCGCCAATGTCAACGGCTAGGGTGCGAGTCGATCGATCTTGTTCAGTCATTTGATTTTTAAGACTTGCAAGTTGGTCAAATTTTAATTTTGGAATTGGCAAAACTTTTGAATCGCTTCCCACATTTCCGCTAGGACATTTCCCAAAGAATGATCGTCTTCTAATTCAATTAATTGCACCCAGGGACGGTTAGCGGCAAAATCTCTGCTAGCTTGAATCGGTATTATTGTATCATGCTTGCCGTGAAGAATTAACGTAGGCACGGAGCGCATTAATTTTTGTTCAGGGTATTGAGCCATATCTGCCACAAACTGATAATTCAGCGGCAGATAACCTTGTTGGCCGTAGTGGTAAACGGGCAAATATTTCTCAGACTGCCATTTTTCTAACTGTTGCTGTCCCAACAGTGGCAGCCAGTGGGAGATAAAGTCAAAAGCCGGTGCTAACAAAACTATTTGTTTTACTGACAATTGTCGCTGGGCCAACCAAGCCGCTGTCAGCCCCCCAAAACTAGACCCAATTATGGTGACTCCCCCTAGAGTTTTTACATTTTCTGTGGGAGATTGGGAGGATGTTGTTGACAAAAAGTCTGTTTCTATTTGGTTTAATTGGCGGGTGAGAGTGAGCCCCGAAAAATTGTTTTGATTGAGATCGGGAGTTTTTAGGTCAATTCCTAGGTAAGAACAGCGATCTCGGAAATATTTTGCCTTAAGGGAATCGGGACTTGAAGCAAATCCGTGTAAATAAATGTAACTCGAATCGTTCTGTAGATTCATCCAGAAATTTTGATGAGACTTCTCAACTAATTATTTTAACTTAAAATGAGTTATAAAAAAAATCCCGACACTAACTCCAAGAAAATATCTACTGAGATTCAAAACATATCAAGCATTCGCACGCATTTAAATTGTTGGGTTTAGAGGGTTTATAAAAAGATAAAGCAATCGCATAGACTTAAAAATGCTGTGCTTTTAAATGGCTTTTACGGAGAGACAAAACCATCGCATAGATTACATAAAAGCTGCCTTTATCAATGCCTGAATTTATTAATATTTACCTGCTTACAATGAATCGCATAGTGCGTACTGTGTACCCTGCGATTCACTCTAAACTACTCGTCAATTACTGGGGCTTTTGACCGTTTTGCATCCGGTTTTTAGCAGTTTGTCGGCGCTGCTGCATCAGTTGAGCTAATTGGCTACGTTGTTCGGCAGTGAGAACTTCTCGCATTGCGAGTGTAATTTCAAATTGCACCTCTTCCAACTGCTGCCTCAATCCGATTATTTGACGGTGTTTGTCGCGTATTTGGCTGGCATTTTCCGTGCCGGACATCATCGTTTCCAATTCTTGTCTGGCTTGGCGGACTGCTTGCATTCGTTGGGAAACTTGGTCTTTGTAGCGATCGCGCACGGCTTGCATTTGCTGCTTTTGGTCTGCGCTTAAATTAAGTTTCTCGAACATCCCACCTTCCCTGCCAGCGGGTCGATTGGGACGCTGGTTTTGGGCAATTGTTTCCGGTTCTAGGGGATTAGGAACTGCTATTGCTGCGGCTGTGCTGCCGAGAGTCAGCATTAAAACGGCTAGGGCAGAAATACGACGAATTGACATGAAAATTACCTCTTTGAGATTAGTTATTTGTTGGCGGTTCGCTATCCGAGGAAACTGGGAAATTCAACCACTCTGTTTGCGGGCGATTGGTCATATTTTCTTGGGGAGAATCATGGAGGACACCCTCCCAGTTAGTGACTAAAAATGCTTCTAACTTAGCAGTTTCCTCATCGGGCAATTGTGCAGTCTCAAACGGACGGTAGCCAGACCAAAGAACTAGCAAACCAGCAGCAATCGCAGACGACACAGCCCACTTAGAAACAGATGATACTTTTAACCTGTCATTAGACTTAGGTGACGTAGTTACTCGCGTTTTTTTCCGCTGGGTTTCATTAACAACGCTCGCCTGATTACTTTCTATTGTCGCTAAAATTTTTAGCTCTAAATCTGGTGCAGCTTCAGGAATATTTGGGCGATGTTGCTTCAAGAAATTAACTAACTCTTGGTCGCTGCTTGGGTTATTCATAGCTCGCTGACACCTTCTTTTTGCAAAAATTGCCGCACAGCATTTCGGGCATAAAACACGCGAGATTTGACGGTTCCCGCAGGCAGTCCCAAAATTTGGGCTACTTCTTTTTGCGGAATGTCTTCTAAGTCGTGCAGCACCAAAACGCTGCGGTGTTCAAAGCTCAATTGCTCCAGTCCCCGCTGCACTAAATCTTGATAGTGCAACTGCATCAAGTCCGAGGTGTTATCTTTGAGAATAACTCGATCCATTGTTTCTTGATTTTTGAGTTGGGAGTCAAAAGAATGCTGTTTAGCAAATGCTTGTCTTTGGTCGGAAGCCACATTCCAAGTGATTCGATAAAGCCAAGTAGAAAAGTTTTCCTGGTGCTTGAGTTTGGGCAATCCTTTCCAGACTCGCAGGAATACTTCTTGCGCTAAATCGTCAAGAAGCGACGGGCCGCAGAGTTGGTAAAGGGTTGACCTGACTTTGTGTTGGTAGCGTTTGTAAAGGTAGCGAAAGCAAGTGCGATCGCCCTTTAAACATTGAGCAACTAAGTCCGAGTCGGAACAGTCATCGGTTAAAACATTGGCTGACACAGCTAACACCTGTGAAGTCTCCCCCACCAGTTCGTTATCTGAAGTGTTTAGACAGGGCGATGGCGAAAAAGGTTCAAATCATTTAAAATTTTATTTTGAGCATGAATCCGCTTGGGCTGGAAAACTGCACCAATGTCAGTAACAGGCAAGATGCCTGTTCCACAAAAATTAAATAAATTTTATTGTGGGCAGTAAAGGTTGGGCTTCTAGCCCGCCCCTAACAGGCAAGAGACCTGTTCCACAAAACTCAATTTTATTGTGGAACGGGCATCTTGCCCGTTCTTAACAATAATGCAAGATGTTATTTATAACTATTTACAGCATTTTTCCAATAAGTATAAGTTTTTAAACCAATACTTTCTTTGTCTTCGTTATAGAGCTCATCTAAACAGTTGAAAAAAGCTAAAGCGTAATTTTTCAATCCCAACTCTGTCAAACTTGTGAGAATCCTAGTCAGCCGCAGGTAATTGTGATTAAATTGTTCAATCCACTCTCTTTTTCTTGACAAATATTCCTCTGATTTCGCAATTACAATTTCTGCGTTTTCCCCTTCGCGGCATTCCAAACCGTAAAATCCCAGCATGACCTTGAACGAATAAAGTAAGCGATTTTTCAACTCTTCACTTGTTCTAAAAGCTTGAATCACCTCATCATTTAAAGTAGGAGCACTGGAATTAAAACGACTCTTTTCTCTCAGCGGAAACAGCCATTGAATGTAATTGTGCACGGATTCCAGCTTCTGGTAATCCCACGACCAAATATCCTCGATCGCCCGACCTTGTGAATCAGGCTGCTGACCGAGATAGAATGCTAAAATTTTGTTTTGTTTTATTGAATCACTCATTAATCTGCTATACAAAAAATCAGAAGGTTACTCTTCAGTCGGTTAAAACTGAGATGTTACACCAATATAAATAAAGGAATTGATCGCGGGGTGGGGGCGGGTTTTTGAGTCTTTGGGTATCTCTTTAAGCTATTGGTGAACCCGCCCCTACAGATTTTTAAGAATGTTGTTCTTCAGTCAGTTTTAACTCACATCTTGCACCATTCGCAATTACCTGTAGGGGCGGGTTCGCCAACAGCCTCTCCGGTTGCAGATAGGTTAAATAAACCCGCCCCTACCCCACCAATAGCCCTTTATTGACATTGGTGCAAGATTTCAGTTTTAACCGACTTTAGCTATTAGCCAGGGACTTAAGTCCCTGGCGGCTTCGCCCGCTTTACCGCAAAGTAACAAACTCTTCAGCAGTCGATGGGTGAATGCCAATAGTCGCGTCGAAGTCTTTCTTCGTAGCTCCCATATTAACAGCGATCGCCATTCCTTGAATAATTTCGCCCGCGTCTTTCCCAACCATGTGCACGCCCAAAACTCTGTCAGTATTAGTTTCAACGATTAACTTGACAAAAGTTTTCTCATCTGCACCTGTCAAAGCATGAAACATCGGCCGAAACTTGGCTGTGTAGCACTTAATTGAATCGCCAAATTTAGCTCTGGCTTGGCTTTCTGTTAAGCCGACTGTAGCCGCTTCCGGCTGGGAAAATACCGCTGACGGGACATTTTCGTGAGTGATTGCTCTCGGATTGTTGCCAAATTCAGTATCTGCAAAAGCGCGTCCTTCGGCGATCGCAATTGGCGTTAAATTGATGCGGTTGGTGCAATCTCCGACTGCAAAAATGTGCTGCTGACTGGTGCGGCTGTCTTTGGTAACTGCGATCGCACCTTTATCTATTTCTACTCCCGCGTTTTCTAAACCCAATTTTTCCAAGTTGGGCAAGCGCCCGGTAGCGGACAAAAGCGCGTCTACTATTAGCGTTCCTTCGGATTTTCCCGACAGAGTTAATTTTAAACCTTCTGGGGTTTTCTCAATGTGGTTGATCGAGCTTTCTGTCAAAATGTTTATTCCGTGCTTACTCATTCCTTCTTGCACGTTAGCGCGAATTTCTTCATCGAAGTAGTGCAGTATTTGATCGCGCCGGATGATTTGAGTTACTTGGCTTCCCAACCCGTTCATAATGCAAGCAAATTCGACACCGATGTAGCCGCCACCCCAAATTGCCAACCGTTTTGGCTGCTCTTTTAGTAGGAAGATTTCGCGAGACGTAATCGCGTGTTCGATGCCGACAATTGGGACTCTTTGCGCTTCTCCGCCCACTGCAATTAAGATTTTAGCTGCGGTAAATTTTTTGTCACCAACTTCGACGGTATGGGGGTCAATAAATTTGGCGTATCCTGAGATTAATTCGACTCCGGCTTTTTCAAGAAAGCTGATGTGCAGTTTGCTCAGCCGCCGCACTTCTGTGTCTACCGTGGTGACGAGTTTTTCCCAATCAAAGCTGCTTTCAACTGGACTCCAACCGTAGCCCACCGCATCTTCGTAAAGGTGCGAAAATGTTGAGGCGTACACCATGAGTTTTTTGGGGACACAGCCGCGAATTACGCAGGTTCCGCCTACTAAGTCATTTTCGGCGATCGCCACTTTTGCGCCGTAGGATGCTGCTCGCTTGGAACTCGCCAATCCGCCGGAACCCGCACCTATCACAAACAAATCGTAATCGTATGTCATAATTGTATTTACCAAAAATCCTCAACTTACCAAGTTTACGCTTAAATTTTCTTAATGATAGCTCAAAAATTTTGCCTTTGAGAACTTCCGATCGCTACATACATAGCTAATTGAGGGGTAAAAAAACGGGGGACTAGCCGATATTTGGTTATAGGATAGCCCCAAAATGCCATCTGTGATGAAAAGTTTAGCCGTATAATAGCAGGTGGCCTCACTCAACCCTACCTGCTTACTGGTATTGTCAGATTCGTTAACTCGGCCCCTACTTTAACTCGGTAGATTGAGCTGGGTCTGTATTCTGATCCTTTGACGCTGTATCATCAGGTTTTTGGATTTGCTTGAGATGAATCTCATTCACCTGATTGATAAAGTTTTCTATTGCCATTTTTGTCATTTGTTGATGTTGGGCTGCGTCCGCTACATCATAGCAACGATAAGCTGGAGTCACTCCTAATACAAATTTCTCCTGTTCCGCTTCTAACAATTCCACAGCCGTGTTAGCAGAAATCCAATTCTCCTGAAAAGGAAAGGAGGTAACTATACTGGCGACTATCGAGGCGACAGCGGGACAAATTACGGGCAGCCACTTGAGCAAAGATTGACCTGGTTCCAATTTGTCTACCAATACTAAAATTGGTGTGACTCCCGAGAAAATCACGGTTGCCAACTGGAAAGTATAGTAAATATTTCTCGAAGTCTCTCTGGTGTTTTTATAGTCGTCAATCAACTCCTGGCAATATCGTAAAGCCTTTTCTCTCACCGGGGTAATCGAATTGTTATCCGAAACATTATTCGGGTTTAAGAGGTAATTATATAGTTCCGCTTTTCTTCGGATTTCTAACAGATTAGCATTATTCCTAGAGTTTTGAGCCAATTGCCTATTGGCCAGGAAGAGAAAAATAAAACTAGAGAGAAAAACAGATCCCAAAATAACGATAAGTTGATTGTCTGGAAAAACTCTGGTAAGGAGGCACGCACCCACAAAAGCGGCTATGGATAAATACTCAACAATTTTCAGGAAAGATAACATTTGTGGACTCGATGAGACTGTATTGGAAATCTCGGTCTGGTTTGTATCTGCAGAAGTAGTCATTGGTTTGTAGTCTGTTTTGTGATCGGACACAAGTTTAGCCTATTTGGGTGTCTATTTCACCCAAGCCCTGTCAACTTGGTGAAGAAGGCCCTGAAACCCTTGAAAAGTTGTTGATGGCGATCTTTAAATATTCCTTGTATAACAGTAGATGACCAATAAACTGGGTTTATTGGTCATCGCCAACGGGTAGGATGACGTAAAGCAGGGCGATCGTATTTTGACAGTGGTTGCCATAAGCACCCTACAGAGAGAGTCAATCGATTTTAGATTTTAGATTTTAGATTTTAGCATTGACTTGCGCGAGATAAATTCGGGGGTTCCTTTATCGGATACAGGTTTTTTATTTCTGGACGCATGAATCCGGGGACTTGTATCCTGGATGCTTTCGGTCAGTGCATAAATAGTATAGATTTTTTGGCTCTGCTGAATTGATGTATGATTTTGCCTGTAGGGATAATTCTAAGTCCTTACACCGTCAGCGGTGGGGCAATCACGGGGGGATTTCCCCTACAAATTTTATACCCCATTCAGCAACGCCGATTTTTGTTTCCACTCCGACTTTACCTCCCAGTTGGTGTCAAAGTATTCACTTTGATTTGAATATAGATTTTCTGTTCATTAGCATCGAAACAGCCGTCACCCCGATCGCCAAAACCGATGGGAAGTGTTAGCTTAGTAGTTAGTTGTGTCGATCGCACAGAAAAAAAATGCCTGAACTACAAACCGATACATACCAAGACCTCGACCCGCAAGTCCTCTCAAAGCCCGTTGTTGTCGGTCTGGAAGAGGTAACAAAAGTTTACGGGATTGGCGACCTGGAAGTTCGCGCCTTAAACGGCGTCAGCTTGACCGTAAGACAAGGAGAATATTGCTCGATTATGGGCGCATCGGGTTCCGGCAAATCTACAGCTATGAATATTATCGGCTGTCTCGATCGACCGACCAGCGGCAGTTACTACTTAGACGGCGTAGATGTCGCCCAAATGCCCGAATCAGAATTAGCCGGAATTCGCAATTTAAAATTAGGTTTTGTCTTCCAACAATTTCACCTATTGCCTCAATTGACAGCATTAGAAAATGTCATGTTACCGATGGTTTATGCCGGCATTCCCGCAGCAGAAAGACGCGAACGGGGAGTAGATGCTTTAACCAAAGTAGGCCTGGAAAGTCGGCTGCAAAACAGACCGAATCAACTATCAGGAGGACAGCAGCAGCGGGTAGCCATAGCCCGGGCTATTGTCAACCGTCCCGTGTTGTTGCTGGCTGACGAACCTACAGGTGCATTGGATACAAAAACTACTCAAGAAGTAATGGATATTTTTACAGAATTCAATGAAAGTGGCATGACTGTTGTTATGGTAACGCACGAACCCGAAGTCGCGCGTCAAACTCGCCGCGTTGTCTGGTTCCGCGACGGTCAAGTTATTCACAATAATCTCAACCCCGAAGAGCTTTCACACGCTGTATTTTAGTATAATAGTCCGCGAAAAGCGACAAGAAAATTGGGCGATTGAAATCGCTTCTAGACAAACGAAGTCCGCCTACGCGGACTGAAGAATCAAGAGAGTATTACTTCTATCCAACAGGGCTTTAGCTATTAGACAGGGGTTTTCAACCCCTGGCGGACTAATAGACAAAACACCCGATATGTGATTAATGAAAAGCACTCGGAAAAGCTTCCCAAACTCGATCGACAAAATCTCTAAGTTGCCGAGATGCGATCGCACCATCCTTTTTCTCAGCATCCAGAGAGTGCAACTGGGTCAACAGTGAAATTACCTCAGTATCTAAAGCCGCCCGAAACAAGCTCAGCGGCCAAAGCAAATCAGCACCATCTCGCAAATCCGATAAAGTGTATTCTGTGGGTGAATCCTTCCCCGACACAGATACAACTAACATCAAAGGGCGCACCCAACAAACTTGACGTGCCTCAACCACTTGGATCACCTCGGAATGCAGGCACGCATCTCCACATTCTAAACTAACAATTTGACCAGGCTTAAAGTTCAAAGCACAACCCATTAATGCTCACACTTAATACAGGCATAACAAAGCAACCAAATAAGTGCTGCATCTCTCGACAGCACCAGAAAAAATTATATCATAATTCCTTCTTCCTTCTTCCTTCTTCCCTCTTCCTCTTTCCTTCTTCCTTCTTCCTTCTTCCGACTGCCATCGGACTGACATCCGTTACATCCGTTATATAATCCGTTGCCGAACTTCCTTCTTCCTGGCATCCGTTACATCCCGTACATTGCTCGTTGCCGAACTTCCTTCTTCCTTCTATCCGTTACATCCCGTACATTGCTCGTTGCCGAACTTCCCCTCAACTTTCATCAAGCTTTTTAAGATCCATTTCGAGCTGGGCACTCAACAATCTTGCTTCTTTTTTACCACCGCCACCATTGGCATAATCCGCCACGGAAATCGGAGAACCGATCGCAATTTTTACCTGAGCACCCCATTGAGGAATCCGCGGGCGATAGCGGATACTCATCGGTACAATTTTCACCCCCAAACCCGGTTTGCTCAACTCTGCTTGCATGGCCAAACGCGCCAATCCAGGCTTAATCGGGTGAACTTCGCCATCCTGAAAAATGCCGCCTTCGGGAAAAATCACCAACATTTCTTTCTCGAGGAGTAGTTCCACGCCGTAACGGAGACTGCCAATTGCCGGATGCTTGAGATCCACAGCAAACCCCCCCAAATTTCTGATGAACCAACCTTGCAGTCCTTTCACTTCATCAGCAGTTACCATAAACCGCAAATCGCGTCCAGTCACCTTCTGTCCAGTTGAATAAGGCATCATCAGGGCATCCCACCGGGAGCGGTGCGTAGGGGCTAAGATGACAGGCCCGTCTTTCGGCAAGTGCTCCTGTCCGGTTATCTCAATCTTGCCAAAATGAAACGGTAGGACAACATAGTGACCTAGCGGATAGAGCAAGGAGGTTAACCAAGGAGAAACGCGAGAGGTATTAGATGCTACCTTGGCAGGCATTGGCTTCACTAGAGATGATTTACTGGACTCAACGGCGATCGTGGCGGTGTGGGGCATAGCAATTAAGCTGCTTTATCGAGATCTAAAGTCTAAAGTAAGGTGTTGGCTAAATCTTTAGTTTTTAGATCGGGACAGTTTTGCTATTGGCCTTGTGCCGATCGAGCGATCGCGCCCGCAAGAGATAATCTCTAACAGGTAAAACCTCAGCCAACCGGACAGCACTAATGCAGAGCAGTCGGCCGCCTCGAAAGCTTGAGCTGGCAATTACGGATCTATTATTCCAGTTAAAGGGTCAATCCATTTTAGATTTTAGATTTTAGATTTTAGAATTGAAGCATTGACCCAGCCCAAAAACGGATACGCTGCCACGTACAGGAGTCGTGGAAAGATAAAAATTTTCGACCCTAGTTCAAGCTCCCAGATTGCATCTGTGGGGTAAATCGAGAATCGAAAATCGAAAATCGAAAATCGAAAATCGAAAATCGACTGACCCCACGGATAAATTCGGGGGCTCCTTGATCGGATACAGGTTTTTTCTTTCTGGACGCATGAATCACGTGGCGGGTATCCTGGATGCTTGATTGTCAATTTCGATTAAACATCGCCCCGAAGAGAGTAAAAAATTTTACCTGTTAATTTTTCCGGCGCGCTTCAAACCAAGAAAGCAACTGATCGCGGCAAACAGACTCCATAATACCGCCGAGCACCTCTAAGCGGTGACACGAATGCGCGCTATCGGGAATATTAGCTGCAGTCCGAATCGTGCCAGTTTTCGGGTCATCTGCTCCGTATACCAGCAAACCAATCCGAGCTTGGACGATCGCACCTGCACACATCGGGCAAGGTTCCAGCGTTACGTAGAGCGTACATTGGTTAAGATGCCAGTCTTGCAAAACTTTGCCGGCCGCCCGCAAAGCCAAGATTTCAGCGTGAGCAGTCGGATCGCAATCTCGCTCTCGCCGATTTTGCGCTTCGGCAATCAATTTGCCAGTACCGTCAACAATGGCAGCGCCCACGGGTACTTCACCGGCATCACCGGCTGCTTGTGCCAATTCGACAGCCCTAGTCATCCAGCGTTTGTGAATAAAATAAGTAGTATCACTAATAGACAACGGCTCAGCTTTATAATTCACGTCATACCTAAGTAACAGAAAAACTTAAGATCGATAAATAAAGTTACATTACAGCTTAATCGAGAGTCTTTAATTATGGACACCACTACGATTACCACTGAAATTGTTGAGCTGTTGTGCCGCATTAGTCGGCAAAAGCTGCGCGAACAAGATATCACTCCTTTGGTAGTGTTTCTGACGGCTCTGATTTCCATCCTGCGCGGAGTGATGATTATTGACAGGACGATCGCAGTTGAAGAAGAAGAACGGCTGCAAAAGACTCTCAAAGCCTTTGCCAGCGGCGACCGCGATCGGATCGAACTAATTCAGCGCCTTGTCAAAGGAGTATCGAAACAGCAGGTTTACTTCAACCCCACGGAATTGCTAACCCTGACAGCTTTGTTCTCAGAATCTGAAAAACTGTTGCTCATCGGTTCCGGCTACGAAATGTCAGCGGCAGACGGACACATCGATATGCGGGAGCAAATGTACTTACAGTCGATCGCAAATCGGCTCGGCCTCGACTCCAGACACATTGCAGTCATAGACACTTTATTTACTAAAGAAGGAACCCTCGACTCAGAAGCTTTTGCCGAAGTTAAAGCTTTACTCGATCCCAGCGAATTCGAGTCCCGCGATCCGGTATTTGGCAAAGCAGCAAAGCACTTGCTGAGTATTTTACTCCGCAAATAATCCAGCGCATATAAGTTTTGGGGCAGTAAACATTAGTGAGAGAGGATTTCGAGGATTTGACGCTGTTTCCATTTGAGACGGGACTTGCGCGCTCTTACCGTCAAAAACCGGGTTGTTTAAACCCTACCAAGAGCGCTGCACGGCGTATGTTGCTCAAAAACCTGGTTTCTGCCTAAGTCCCGCTTTATTTTTTTTTGCAACAGTCGATCGACCCTTCTATCCCATTGAACCGAATGCCTCTAAAATCTAAAAGCGACTTGTCGCTGCCTTGATTGACTCAGCTCAATCTCCAATCTCAAATTGATTGATTATGCAAATTGAATGGCAAACCGCCAAAACCTACGAAGACATTCTGTATCACAAAAGTGGTGGCACCGCCAAAATTACCATCAATCGACCTCACAAACGGAACGCTTTCCGTCCCAAAACAGTTCTGGAACTGTGCGATGCCTTTACTGATGCCCGCGAAGACACAAAAATCGGCGTTGTCCTTTTCACCGGTGCGGGGCCTCATACAGACGGCAAATACGCCTTTTGTGCCGGCGGCGACCAAAGCGTGCGGGGCTCGGCGGGATATGTAGACGAAGGTGGCATACCCCGGTTGAACGTGCTCGACTTGCAGAAGTTGATTCGATCTATGCCCAAAGTTGTAATTGCTTTAGTTGCAGGCTACGCAATTGGAGGGGGTCACGTTCTGCACTTAATTTGCGACTTGACGATCGCTGCTGACAATGCTATTTTCGGACAGACCGGCCCCAAAGTCGGCAGTTTCGACGGTGGTTTCGGAGCTAGCTATCTCGCCAGAGTAGTCGGCCAGAAAAAAGCCAGAGAAATTTGGTTTTTGTGTCGCCAGTACAGCGCGCAGCAAGCCCTAGAAATGGGTTTAGTCAACTGCGTCGTGCCCGTCGAACAACTAGAAATAGAAGGGATTCAGTGGGCTGCGGAAATTCTCGAAAAAAGTCCGATCGCGATTCGCTGCTTGAAATCCGCTTTTAATGCCGACTGCGACGGTCAAGCCGGTTTGCAAGAACTGGCGGGAAATGCCACTTTGCTGTACTATATGACGCAGGAAGGCGCAGAAGGCAAACAAGCCTTTTTAGAAAAACGGCAACCTGATTTTAGTCAATATCCTTGGCTGCCATAGCTGGATGGAGAAATCAGTTTTTTTTATGCGCTCATATTAAAGTAGATGCTGCTGATTTTTATGAGTTAGTAAAGCCAAATGCACGCGATCGTCCAAAAGTGTCAGTATTGATACCTGTTGCCAAAAAGAATGAAACTGCTTTGCCAGATCCAAACCATGATAATGATCGGTGATTCCCCTATCGAAAATCGAAAATCGAAAATGGTATGAGCAGCAGGGCAGCCGACGAACTAGACCGATACTGCTGCTGCCGATTTTTCGGTTAACGTTGTCCCTGTAAGCTGGCAGGCATTGCGATCGGAAAGAGTGACGGTGGCATCCTGCAGCGTCAGAGTCGATTCTTGCCACAGTCCAATTTCTTCTATGTTTTCCCAAGATGACCTAAAAGGCGAAACCGCTAAAGTACAAGCTTTCCACTGACTTTGAACCGGGCCGCCTAGTAAAGCGCAAACACCCCCGCGTCTGCCTTCAGGGGTATAGTGACGGCAGTGACCACAAGCTGAAGTTAAAGGTGAAGTTAAGGAGGTTTGCATAAAAGTTCTTAGGGAAATCATTTTCATCTCTAATTGTCCTTTGTAGAGCTAGCAGGTTTTAGAGCATCCCAACCTTTATGCTGTCTGGGTTGTAGCGATCCCCGAAGCATAATTAAATTTTATAATTTATTTATAATCTCGTTATATATAGAAACAATAGGTTCGGTGCTTGCTCATTGTATAGGTAAAAACATAGGTTAAAAGTTTATAAAGCAGTCAGGGATCAAGAAAAAGTACAAATGCCAAACCAGTATGATAGGTTACAAATAAGCGGTAGCTGAGAATACAAAAATTGGCTGAGAGTGTCGGTAAGCAGCCTCCGGGAAACAGCAACAATTAAGTTTTCCAATGAAAATGAAAAATAGCTGCCGACGAGCGAGCCCCTGTTGCATTGACGCCAAAAGTAGCTAATCATAATAAAATAGGCAAGTTTTCAACTAAAACAGCAGGAGTCCTGCACTCTAACGGTACTCCGTTGAGTGACGGGAGGAATGCGCGTGAGGCTCAAGAGCTGAACAAATTATCTATAAACGCAACAGAATTTATTCAATACGTGATACACTCTTGTCATGAAACAAGTCCTGACAGTATCTTGCAAACTTCAAGTAACGCCTGAGCAGTCCCTCAAACTTGATGCGACCCTTCAGGCGTTCGCTAATGCTTGTGAATACGTGAACCAAACTGTGCCGCCAACCCTGACAAATGAATTGGCGATGCAATCTTTGGTATATCACGATGTCAGAGATATGTTTGGACTTTCGGCACAGCTAGCAATCCATGCTATTAGACGGGTTTCTGGCAACAGAAAAACAGCTAAAAAAGATGGGAAGCCAGTCATCCGCTTTGCTCCTACTAGCGTCACTTACGATACCCGTATCTTTTCTTTTAGGGAAAAAGATTGGACAGTAAGTTTGACCACTACTGGTGGTAGGGAAAGGTTTGCACTGGCTATCGGGAACTACCAACTTGGATTATTGAAAGGTCAAAACCCCAAGACTGCTACTTTGTGCAAACGCAAAAATGGCAGTTACTATCTTAATATTCAGCTTGAATCTCAGCCAGCCGAGCCTCCACCTTGCAATCAAGTTTTGGGTTGTGACTTGGGTAGGACTGATATTGCAGTTACTTCTGATGGAGATACATTTAGCGGTAAACAAATTACCAAAGTTAGAAATCATTATGCCAAGTTGAGAGCAAATATCCAGCGAAAAGCCACGAAAGGCACGCGCAGCACTCGGCGTAGATGTCGAGAATTGTTGAAACGGTTGTCGGGCAAGGAAAAGCGCTTTCAGACCTTGGTAAATCACACTATCAGTCACCGTATCGTAACCAAGGCTAAGAACAAAAATCAAGTTATCGCTTTGGAAGATTTGACGGGAATTAGGGAACGCACAAATCAGCAGCCACGCTCAAAAAAAGAGCGGAGACTTAGCAATAGCTGGGCATTTTTTCAGTTGCGCCAATTCCTGATCTACAAAGCTATAAAGCATAGCGTAAAGATTTTGTTTGTGGAGCCTAGATACACTAGCCAAATGTGCCACAAATGCAATCAGATTCACCCTGTAAAGGGTGAATCTTATAGAAACGGCAAAAAGTTTGCTTGTGGTCATTGTGGATGGAAAGGTGATGCCGACTTAAACGGCAGTAAGAATATTGCTGCTATTGGGGCTTTCGTAAATAAGCCCGAAGGTTCGAGATTGTTTTGCAATGTGCAAGATCATTTCAGGGCTATTGAAAGCCCACACTGTACCTGTACTCAGGGAGCGTGCTGGGTAATTTACGCTTCTTGTTTATCTCTACAATCAAAACATTATTAATTCAGAGGCGGTAGGAGTTTTGCTAATGAGTAAGCGTTCTTCGGTTGAATCCCCAAATCATCAATCCTCTTCAACCCCAATCAACCCTGCTTTGCAAGCAGTCCTGGGGAGTCTAGATGTAAACCTAGAAGCAGAACTGACAACATACAGAAGGCACAGGAGGCGCGCCGAACAGTGGGTGTCGCCCTCAGTTCGTACCGGCAAGCAAACAGCCACAACCGAGCAACAGCTAGCCCAAAATTTGCCGCCAGAGACTGCGGAGGAAACCCAGCAGCCCCTATCGCTGCCCCTATCCCTTGCCGGCACTCAGGGCGATGCCCCGCTAGCAACTACCAGGGGCGGCACAAAATTATCTAGCAGTGCCTTCGCACCCAACAAGTATCTCGAATCAAGCGAAAAACTGATCGAAAGTTTGGACGAGTCAAAAGCTGAGCCTACAGTAGAACGCAGTTTAGCCGCCAGTTTGTTAACTCCCTTGGGACTGAGTTCGATGCTGCTGTTTTTGCTGTCATGCACAGCTTTGGGCTACGCAGTCATGTACCCGTCAAATTTAGTTAAGATGGCAGGCCTGAACCGTTTGCTCGATCGCAGCGCACCCTCTTCAAGCGACAGTCCCGCCTCTACTGCCATCTCAGATACCACCACCAAGGAACTGCCGAAAGCTCCAAATCTGGTATCCAAGGAATTTGTCGAGCTAGATTTGAGCACTCTCAGCAATGTTAAGCCGACAGTCAGCCCGATTCCTTCCCCGTCACCAAAAGCATCAATCCCGCCAACTCCGCCAGCGCCTCCGGGCCCGGGCGCGGCTGTGCCGATTCCTACAGAAGACGGCAACCCGGCCAGAGGCAGGGAACAAGGACTCAACAATCTGAGTACAGCTTTGCTTCCCACTCCCAGCCCCAGCGCCGCCCAGCCTGTGCCGACACTGCCGACACTGCCTCCAACACCCTCCCCAGCCCAGCCTGCAGCCACATCCCCAGCCGCCGCATCCCCAGCCGCCGCATCCCCAGCCGCCGCATCCCCGCTGGGAAGGCCTGCACGGGCGGCCGACGGTTTCTATTACGTTGTCACCGATTACACCGACGAAAAATCGCTGCAGCAAGCCAGAACCGCTGTTCCCGATGCCTACGTGCGTAACTTCTCAAAGGGTGTCAAGATCCAAATGGGGGCTTTGAACGATCCTGCCTCAGCAGAACGTTTGGCGAAAGAACTCCAAGAAAAAGGGGTGAAGCCACAATACTATCAGCCATAAATTAGGTAAAGGGTGAAAAACTTTAACTAAATTGTTAGACAAAGCTCGACAATGAGGAATGTTTTGTCTAACACAAAATTGGTTTTGTAATTGTCAATTCCCTGTCCTAAATCTAAAATTTAATAAAATCGGGAGACGGGCAAAATGGGATTATTCGATCGCCTATGGCGAGTGATTCGAGCCAATATTAACAGTTTGGTCGGCGCTGCAGAAGACCCAGAAAAAATTCTGGAACAGGCTGTAATGGATATGCAGGAAGATTTAGTGCAGCTCAGACAAGCTGTGGCCGGAGCTATTGCCGCTCAAAAACGCACTGAACGCCAGTGTTCCCAAGCTGAGTCTACAGCAGCAGAATGGCATCAGCGGGCGCAGCTAGCTTTGCAAAAAGGCGAGGAAAATTTGGCGCGGGAAGCTCTGACGCGCAAGAAATCTTATCAAGAAACGGCAACGGCGATGAAAGCCAGTCTGGATCAGCAATCGGCTGTTGTGACTAAACTTAAAGAAAATATGCGGGCGCTCGAAAGTAAAATTTCCGAGGCAAAATCTAAAAAAGATATGTACATTGCCCGAGCTCGATCGGCCGCATCGTCGGAAAGGCTGCAAGAAATGATGGGCAATCTCAGTACCGGCAGCGCTTTGAGCGCGTTTGAACGGATGGAAGAGAAAGTCATGCAGCTAGAAGCTCGCTCCGAAGCAATCGCAGAACTCGGAACTAATGATTTAGAAAAGAAGTTTCTCTCTCTCGAAGGTGCCGACGATGTGGATACCGAGTTGGCGGCGATGAAAGCACAAATGCTTCCGGGCAAGAATACACCCAAATTGCCGTCGAGCGAGCCGCCCGCATCCTGAACCCCAGGCAACAGAACAAGAGTCGGGACGAGCAAAAACTTCTCAACAGCCTAGCTAGAGATGGCTCGAAGCCTGTTGGGGAATTCCCGGATCGAAGTTAAACTCAATATATAGGTGCATGAATAAGCTTGCCTGCATCACATTACTCGATCGCTTTAAACTGGATTTATCTGTCTGCAAAAATTGCCAAAAACTAAATCGCACTAAAAATCTGACCAGAGTGAATTTCACAACTGCGGGCTAGGGCTATCAAGCCTTCTTGCCGCCTACTTCGTACACCTCACCCAGGAAAAATAGCATTATGGGATTATTTGACCGCATTAGCCGAGTCGTCAAAGCCAATCTTAACGATCTGGTCAACAAAGCTGAAGACCCGGAAAAGATTTTAGAACAGTCTGTTACGGATATGCAGGAAGACTTGGTGCAGTTGCGTCAGGCCGTTGCCAGCGCGATCGCCACTCAAAAGCGCACCCAGACTCAGTACAATCAAGCTGAATCTCAGTCTAACCAGTGGCAGCAGCGCGCTCAGCTAGCCCTGCAAAAAGGAGACGAGACTTTAGCCCGGGAAGCGCTGGTTCGCAAAAAGTCTCACGCTGAAACGGCGGCTACGCTGAAAGCCAGTCTGGAGCAGCAATCGGCTCAGGTGGAAAGTCTCAAGCGCAACTTGATCGGTTTGGAGAGCAAAATTTCCGAAGCTAAGACTAAGAAGGATATGCTCAAAGCGAGAATATCCGCTGCTAAAGCTCAGGAACAGCTCAACAATACCATTGGCACCTTGAATACTGGCAGTTCAATGGCAGCTTTTGATCGCATGGAAGAAAAAGTTTTGCAGATTGAAGCTCGCGCGGGAGCTTCGGCAGAACTCGCCGCCGGCGGCAGCAATTTAGAGGAACAGTTCCGCTTGCTCGAAAGCGGCGGTGATGTTGACGACGAGTTGGCTCAGATGAAAGCTCAACTTACCGGGGGTTCTGTGTCTCAAGGTCAATTGCCGGCAGCGGGTAAAACTGCAGCAGCTAGTAGCTCGGAGTCGAGCCCGGTGATTGACGCTGAGTTGGAAGAATTGCGATCGCAGCTCAATAAAATGTAAATCTCTATCAAAATTTACCTATTTCTGAGATCGCAGGTTTGATAGAATGCTCCGCCGACCTACAGGACTAGCTTGGGAGGTCGGAGTTTTTTTGACAAATTCTTGTATGCACAAAGTGGTAATTATGTCAACTATATTTATATTGATTTAAGGAATTAAGTGTTTAAAAAGTGATAGAGTAATTTTATTCCTTGCAAGAGGGCTAGCTTGGGAGGTCAATCGATTTTAGATTTTAGATTTTAGATTTTAGATTAAAAAATTGAAGCATTGGCCCCACGGATAAATTCCGGGGGCAAGTTTCATCGGATACAGGTTTTTTATTTCTGGACGGATGAATCACGTGGCGGGTATCCTGGATGCTTTCGGTCGGAGTGTTTTTAGTAATTGTTAACTACACAAACTAGAGTTGCTGTCAACTATCTTTATATTGAGTTAAGGAATTAATTGTTTAAAAAGTGATAGAGTGGTTTTATTCCTTGCAATTGCGTCGGTCTCGCCCGATCGTAAGTGTAAATAACTATCAAATATGGCTAATCTGTCATGCCCGTGCAATCTTCTAGAGGCTTTTGTAAAATCAAGTTTTTCAAGGCATTAGCGCTTGGTTTTTCAATGGCAGCTATTTGCCCTGCACTGCTATCAGCTCTAAGTCTTGGCGAGTCGATGGTTGCTACCGACTCAGGGGTGCAAGCGCCAATTTTGCATGATCATTTACCGTCTCAATTCAAACTAGATCAAGAAACAGCAGACGATCGCGATCGGCTTCGTGATTTATACTCGGGTTCAGAATTAGATAGAGACACTACAGAGCAAGAAAATAGCATCCCGGAGTTCGATCAATTGACCCAAAGTGAGGCCCCAGAAACTCTCCCTCCATTGCCGAACCGAGGAGAAAACAGACACGAATTTCCGATTCCCAACCCGCGACGGCCAAATCCGGCTCCTCTCCCATAACCCGCGCCGCCAGCGCCCTTGCTTTCAGCCGAACAGCTTTTGCCGCCTGCTGTTCCCCCACCGACACAGCCTGCAGAATTGCTAAGATTCCGGGTACGATAAAAGTCGATCGATTTGAAGTAGTTGGCAGTTGACTTACCGCGAGCTGATCGTGCAAAATCCGAGAAGAGAAATTGCGATCGGTATTGGTACCTGCAGGCGAGAAAGCGATACATCTTTGCTGGGAAAGGATTTTCCGTTGTCGCCGGAAGCAGATAATCGGGGCAGAAATCGGGTTGCGGTGCTGAGGCTGTTTCAGGATTTTACTCAGAGGGGAGAGAGATGTCTTGGCGGGGCGATCGCAGTTTTGTCAGGAAGTGGCAGCATTGGGCGCTACGGTGAGCAGCAGCAGCCCTGACAGTCGATTTTTGCGTGGCGAGGTCAATTGCACTACGTGCGGTTTTTGGTTCCTGAGAGGCTGCTGGTGGTGCGATCGGGTGTGAAATTGGCTGGGGCAGAGCTTTTGTCGATCGAACAATTCGGTATAGGGGGCTCAAACACATGGCAGGGCTACCGTCAGGATGCAATGCTTGCCGATAGCGGGATTTGTGATTCAGCCGAGTTGCGGTATCCGATGCAAGCGCACCGACGACAAACAAGGAGTTTTGCAGGTGACGGCGTTTGTGGATTTTGGCAATGTTTGGTATCCCAGGGCAAGCGCGGTTTTGGAAGCGAATACTTTGCTGTCAGCGGGATTGCGGCTGCGGTGACTGTACGGCGAAAGGTGGAATGCTTGCGGAGGCTGGGGAATTCCTTTGATTGATATTAAGTTGGGCAACAGGAGTTTACAAGAGCGCGGGCTGTATTTTTCTCTATAATTCAAACCTTTTTAGGAAAGCAGTCGTTTTGCGCTTGGCGGAACTGAGCAATTCCGCTATATAGTAATAAGTATCATTTGGCACTCCTCTGTGGATGCCAAGAGTGTATTTTACTGATAATCTTTAAATTAAACTATGTCTAAGGTTCGGTTGCTGCTTTTAAGTTCTTTTGCTTCCGGTTTTGGCCTTTGCTCAATCATTTTGGCGATGTTTACGATGACTTCCCGGCTGTCGTTTACGTCTTTTTTTACATTTGTTTTAACTTTGGTGTTTTTTGGAATTAATCTGCTTTTTGCTTTGCATTATTATACATCGCTTACTAAGCAATTGAGTGTTAAAACTAAAAGGAAAGCGAGAATTTAACGGTTGTGAAACTGAAGCGGGAAAAGGCAGGGAGAGTTTTTTTTGGAATTTGAATGTAATCCAGAAAACGCCTCTGGGTTGAGACAATTATCTAGCTGTCAGCCATAATTATTTAAGGTCTAATTATTTAGGAGGTGCGATCGTGGTTATAACTCAAACCAACCCGCCAAATCTTCCAGGTGCGACAAAGACTCACTTTACTCCAGATGAATACCGGGCGATCGAGGAAACTGCTGAAGAACGTCACGAATATTGTAACGGAGAGATTATCGCTATGCCAGGAGGTTCTCCCGCTCACAGCCGTATTACCGTAGATATTACGACTTTTCTTAACGTGGCTCTGCGAGACACAAATTTTCAAATCTATAACGGCGATCTACGCATTTGGATTCCTAGCTTCAATCATGGAACTTATCCCGATGTTATGGTAATTGATGGTGAACCGGAATTCAATGGCGATCGCACGGATGAAATTCTCAATCCTTTACTGATTGTTGAGGTTCTTTCCCCCTCTACTGAAGGCTACGATCGAGGTGACAAGTTCAGAAAATATCGCTCTCTTGCTAGTTTTTGTGAATATTTGCTGGTTAGTCAAGCTGAACCCTATATTGAGCAATATTATAATGGCGATCGCCCAAGTAGCGATCGCTGGCAATGGCAAGTTTGCGATCGGCTCGATCGGGCGATCGTCCTGCACAGTTTAAATATAGAACTTCCGATGTCGGAAGTCTACCGCCGGATTAATTTTTAAGGGCGATATGGTGACACTTCTAATGAAAGTTAACAATGCTTGTGCTGCACTCTTCTCAATTTCTACATCAATTGCATAAAAGCATTCACCGCATCATATTGATCGGCTATTGGCGAATACAACTTTAGCGATAGCACATCTAGGGCTGGGAATTAATCAGCTAGTAATATAGAGATAACTTGTAGGAGGCTATAGAGATGACAACCATATCCAACGAACAAACAGCTATCATCCGTACAGAAAGAGGACTGACGATCGCAGGTACGCGCATCACTATCTACGACATCATGGACTATGTGACGGCTCAATATCCGCCTAAGTTTATCAGAGGATTGTTTGAGCTTACAGAGGAAGAAATTAACGCAGCTTTAAATTATATTGAAGATAGGCTGTAAATATCCTCTACCTTTTAAGGGACAAATGAAAGTTACAAAACAATTATTACTAACAAGTTTGGGGTTTGTTACTTTGAGTTGGGGAGCAGTAACCCAAATTCAGGGTATACCAGGGGCGATCGCTCAAACACAAGTTCCCATGAGATTGCAACACGCAGAAGGAACTTATACCCTTACGGTGTCAGAAACCAATACCACAAAATCTGCTTATGGGGGTCAATTGCGCCTCTATGACGTGCATATTGCCAAGATGTTTGAGGTGACATATTCGGACTGTCAGGAGATACCCCAAGCTGGCGGTAGAACTTGGTATTACCGCGCCGGAAATGGTAAAATTGATATGGGGCAATTCAGAATCAACTGTCAGTTGGCTAGCGATATTGCTAATACTTATGGTTTAGGGAAACCAGAGCGTACTGCGATCGAATATTCTCAGGGGGAGGCTGGGCGGCCAATATCCAGGACTCGTTCTATTCCAATTTTAGATATTACTGGTAATAAAATTCAGCGGTGGACAAATTTTGTGCAAGGGTTTCGCCCTCAGTCTGCTAATTCTGAAGGTGGTAATTCTCGATCGAGTATTTCTTTTCCAGTTCGTGAAATTCTATCACAGATTGAAGGTAAGACAAGAGTACCAATTTTTCTCCCCAGTCAGCTTCCATTCTCAGAAAAAATTTACTTTAAAAACCGAGTAGAAACAAATGGCTATAGTGTTGAAATGGGCCACATACCTAATTGCAGCAGTACGCCTTGCTATATCGGGAGTATCTCAGCAGAAAGAGGTGGAGAACCAGCCCAAGCACCGCCTAGAGGATTTAGGAGTGAATTCAAAACCATTAAATTAGCCGGCCGAACACAAGGAGTTTTTTCTAATGGCTGCGGTGCTTACTGCACGGCCTTAGTTGAATGGCAGTATCAAGGCGTTTTGTACCGAGTAACCATGAAGAATGGGCGAGAGGAAACGCTCATTCAAATAGCCAATTCTGCAATTGAAGCTGGGCCTCGCTAGTTAAATGTGGAGATACTATTTAGGGAAAGTATACTTTAAAAAAGTAGCCCGTTCGCGGGCCGTTTCCCTGTTTTGCTGTTAGACTAGCAAATATCATATCGGTCTCAATTTCTGTCAAACTCACTATCGGATAAAATTTACGATGCTACCTCAAATGACAATGGCTAAAAAGTTGACGAGCAAGTTTTTAATTGTCATATTTTGCTGTGTGGGAATCCTCTTGATGCACCCTGAAAAAGTCCGAGCAGAAGGAACTCAACCTAATGTAACTAAAAAAACTGATTGCTTTTTAGTTTTCGGACAAGGAACTTGTGGCAGTAAAGAATCTACGAGCAATGCAGTAGCCAATGAAACCGAAATCAAACCAGGTGCTAACCTCAGTGGTAAGAATCTACAAGGTGTTAACCTGCATAATGCTGATTTGAGAAGATCAGATTTGAGTGGTGCAAATTTGACGGGCGTAGACTTAACAGGTGCTGACTTGAGTGAAGTCAAAATCAGCAAAGTTAAAAACCCTGGCAACTTAGATTTTCAGGGATTTGACTGGAGTAAAATTAAGTTGAGTAAGGAAGATTCAATCAAGATAGTTAAAGCTAACTTGAGCAAGCAAGATTTAGTCAATTTTATCAAAGCTGACCCTAGTAACTTGGATTTCAGTGGGTTAGACTGGAATAAAGTTAACTTCAGCCAGCAAGACGTACAGAAGCTCGTCAATTCTAAGTTAGATCAGCATGATTTAATTAACTTAATCAAAAGCGATCCTAATCAGGTAAATCTTAGTAAGGACGAATTACTAGGGTTAATTCAGCTACATTTAAATAACAGCGCTTTATGGCGAAGTTCCACGCTAAATAGTCAAGATTTACTAAATTTACTAGCAAACAAGTTGAGTGCAGTAGACTTAAGTGGAGTTGACTTACAAAAAGCAAACTTTACTGGTAGCAACTTACAGCAAGCTAACCTGAGTGGTGCAGACTTGAGACAAGCAAATCTCAACGGTGCAAAAATGCCTGATGGCACTCTCTATCGACGTTAGTTTTACTTAGTAGAGTGTGTCACCTGCTATAATCGATCTGTTTAATCGAAAATTTATATACATATGACGCACTCTACTAAGCTGTTGTGCATTTAAATCACTTATTCCGATTTGCTGTCAAGATTAAGGTGTAAGCGTTTGGCGTTTTGCTCATACCCAGTTTAAATGCTTAACAGCTTAATACTGGTTGTTTCTTACTCTTCATTCATCATTGATTGGTAATCACTGATATCAACTCGAACCATTTCGCATTGTTGTTTGGCATCAGTTGTGCAAGACACGCAAGAATCGAGTCTTATAGCTGCCGATCCTAATGTTATCTTATATTTTATAGGTAGGGCATTCGTTTTATTAATTAAATTTTCTGCTTGAGCTTTGTATTCTCGCATTTTGTCACCGCACTGTCCTAATTTTTCTTTAGTTCTCAAAGGCTCCATATTTCTGCCTGCGAATTCTAGCCGCTTTATTTCATTGAATATTTGTTCAAGATTGTTATTAGGAATTGTAGGAGTTGTGGCGACAACAGGTTGCGATGATGAGATTTCTCCTGGGTGGGAAAATAATAAAGTTGGTAATAATATTATTGAAATTAGTGTTTTACCAACCCCCATTAATAATCCCCACACGAGCTTAACGGGCAATAGAAAAATACCTACAATTCCCGATAGGACACTGAAAACCCAAGCAAATAAACTTGATATCAAGTGGAGAATAAAACTTGGTATGGCAAATAAAAAATCCATAATACATACCCTCCTAACTATTTAAACTAATTTATAGTTTGCAACATTTACCTGAGATATGACAACTCAAAACGGTTGGATTTAGCACCCTAAATTTTTAACCATCCTGAAGGTATTTAGTAGAACTTAGTATAAATCGGTTGACAAAGTAGGATTTAGTAGGATATAGTTCAGTAAACCTCATTCAACCCTGACCCATGAATGTTAAAGATGTTGTAGAATGGGCGAATAATTTGAGTGTTGATAAAACTGGAGAACATCTCACACCCCTACAGGAAGCAATATTAACGGGTGTTTGGCAAAGGCAAAAATATCCTCAAATAGCTAAAGAGTTTAATTGTAGTGAATCTCACGTTAAAAAAGAAGCGGCTAAGTTATGGGAAAAGTTGCGTGAGGAATTAGGAGAAGATCTTAATAAATTTAACTTTCGTTCCAAGTTAGAGAAAAAATATCGTGTTTCTCAAGTTGCCCATTGGGGAGATTGTTTACAAATTGATAATGTTAATATTTGCGGTGAATTTCTACAAACTATCAAAGATACAGAAACGCCCTCGCCCTTTCCCCCTGAATCTCCCCAAAATCAAGCCCGATCGCCCATAATCGATTTAACAGACGCACCCGAACTCCCTTACTTTTACGATCGCACCTCAGAACTCTCCACCCTCAAACAATGGATTTTACAAGCCCACACCCGCTTAATTACCGTCTACGGCTTAAGTGGAATTGGCAAAAGCGCGATCGCCCTCAAACTCATCGAACAAATTCAAACTGAATTTGATTATATTATTTGGTTAAGTCTCACCCACACTCCCACACTTTCCACCCTCGAAACCGAACTCAAGCAATTTTTTGGGCGATCGCAACAACCCCCATTACCCACAATCATCGATTATTTCCGATCTTCTCGCTGTCTAGTAATTCTTGATGACGTACAGAATATTTTTAGTAGCAGTCAATTAGCAGGTCAATATTTAGCAGGCTATGAAGATTATGGCAAATTTTTTAAACAAATTGCCACATCCTCTCATCAGAGTTGTTTAATCCTCCTCAGTTGGGAAAAACCCAAAGAACTCGCGAATTTAGAAGCCGAGAACCTCTCCACCCGAAGCTTACACCTCAAAGGGTTAGGACAACAAGCCGCAGAAATTTTTCAACAAAAAGGATTAGTCGATGAGGAAAAATGGTCAGACTTGATCGCCCTTTATCAAGGTCATCCTTCCTGGCTAAATATCATTGCTGCAACTATTTTGGAGTTATTTGATGGTAGCGTTTCCCTGTTTTTATCCGATGTAAATGATTTATTTGTAGGTGACTTATAACCCATCTTAGACTCTCACCTAGAGCGTTTATCAGGCTCAGAAAAAAAGGCATTATACTGGTTAGCAACTCAAAATGAAACTGTAGATATTTCCCGAAAAGCTACTGATAGTGAATTATCCCAACCAGAATTTTGGCAAGCTATACAATCTTTAGCGCGACGTGGCTTAGTGGAAAAAGTGTTAGTAGGAGGGCGATCGCTCTTTTTCCTCAATCCCGTATTCAAAGCATACATTCAGTGCAGGTGAAATATTATATAATCTATGAGAGATTACATTTCTTACATTTAACGAATAGAAAGCAAATCTTATGAAAACATTTACCGCTATAATCGAAAAAGATTCTGAGACCAAGCTTTACGTTGGTTATATTCCTGGATTTCCTGGGGCGCATTCCCAGGGAGAAACCTTGGATGAGTTACACGAGAATCTGCGTGAGGTAATTGAGATGCTCCTAGAAGATGATACTCTCGTCATTCAGACTGAGTTTATAGGTACACAACAGATTGTGATCCGATAAACATGAGCAATATCCCAGTTCTGAAACCACAGGAAATAGTCCGCATACTAGAGAACCTTGACTTTGTAGAGGTGCGTCAAAAAGGCTCACATAAGCAGTTCCGTCATCAAGATGGGCGAGGAACTACTGTTCCTTTTCATAAAGGGCGTGATATATCACCTCGATTGCTTCAGCGGATTGCAATTGATATTGGCTTGACAGTTGAGGAAATGTTGGAGTCCCGGTGAGTTTACGTGAACTACGTGACTACTTTTTGCCCCAATTGCTGCTGCAAAACTACCGAAATCCGGGAACTGAAACTGCTGGGAAACAAACTCCCGCCAAGGCAAAATGTGAGGGGAAAGCAGGATTTTTTTAATCGCTCTTCTCAACTTCTACAACGATCGCATAAAAGCATTCACCGCATCATATTGGTCTGCCATACGCGAATAGAACTCGATCGATCGCAAATCCAAATCCGCCAACAGTTCACTCTTACTCACCAACTCATACCCCGTTGGACGCAAACAATAAACCGAAATTACACCATCCTCCCAAAACCAAACCTCCTGCACTCCAACCCGACGATAGATTTCCAGCGTATCAATTCCACCACTCGTCACTGTCACCTCGATCGCCAAATCTGGAACTGACTTGCGCGTACCCAAACAGTAAGACTCATCTGGTTCCTTCCGTGCGCCCAATTCCTTCATCCCGATGGTTGTACTGCCGCGCCCGTAGAAACGAATATTTCTCATCCGCATATAAATTTCTAAAAGCTGGCCTAAAGTGTTTTTAGGTTCTTCGTGGGCCTCAGATAAAGGAGCCATAATTTCTAAACACCCATCCAAATAAGTTAAACGCGCCCCAGTGTCCGCCAAATCAGCATCCAATTTTTCCAGAGTCTCCCATGTCACGTTTGACAGGAAGGCCGCACCTTTACCCAATCCTGCTTTAGAAATTGCGACAACCATCTGACTTACCTTTCACAATCATTTTTCCATAATATACGACTTCAAAAATTTGGAGTCTATCGTAATATTCTATTCTTTAGTCCGCGGAGGCGGACTTCGTTTGTGTAGACGCGGTTTCAACCGCCGAGTCATCGCAAAATATTTTTTCCCAAACAAAAAGCGCCCCTATTTCTAGGAGCGCTTTTTGTCAATCTCAAGTTAAAAATTAACCGTTGATAGAAGGAGCAACCAAAGCTACTGGGGTGACTTCACTAGCAGCCAAGTCAAGCGGGAAGTTGTGAGCATTGCGCTCGTGCATTACTTCCATACCCAAGTTAGC
>NZ_JAUBTU010000177.1:0-3465 GCF_036705085.1 Microcoleus sp. B6-A1 | reverse complement strand
GCGTAGGCGCTAAGAAAGAACGTTTCAAACTTATACCGCTGAGCTTACCCAGGTTTGCCTAGGTTTTTTAAAGCGGTTAATTTTTGCCCTGCACCCCATTTTCTAGCTATGGAGAACTTTTTCCTTTCGTTTTGAGAAAAGCGTTCAAGTCAGCATAAGTACCGCCGTAAGTCACGGTGGGAGTGTCGTAACCCTTTAAAGCAACGGTGTGCTGCTCGAAAGCGCCCTGGGCCCCCAATTGCGTCAGATATTTGTAGGTAGTTTCTCCCACAGCGATATCCTTGCCGAGTTGCTTGGTGCAAGATTCCAGGCGAAATGCTGCGTTTACAGTATCTCCCAAGGCAGTATAGTCCGATCGGTCGCTGCTGCCAGAATTTCCCACCATTGCATAACCAGTATTGATGCCGGCCCCGACTCGCAAAGGAAAAGGCAGCGGGTAACGGCTGCTGAGTTCGTCTGTTGCCTTGTGCAGTTCGCTCAAAGCTTGGCAAATCCGCATCATTTCCTCGCTGCTGACACCGCTGGTTTTGTGGAACCAGACGGCCATGATGGCATCGCCGATGTATTTGTCCACCCAACTGCCGTGTTCGCGAATGATCTGTCCTGCTTTGCGGAACCAATTGCCGATGACTTCCGAGAGGAGGGTTTCGTCTAGCTGCCTAGTCAAAACTGTAAAGTCTCGGATGTCCATTACCATGACGCTAATCAGGCTACGCACCGTCAAAGTCGCCGTAAAATCTTCAGAGTCTGTCTCGTGTATTGGATCGTGTCGGTGCCCGGCGGTTGGGTTGTAGAAGTCCAATTCGGTTTGACCGAAAATAATCCGATCGCCATTTCTGAGAGTGACAGGAATACTGACCCGCCGCCCGTTGACAAAGGAACCATTGCGGCTGCCCAAGTCGATTAGGTAGAACTCTCCTGTCTCCATTTGCTGTAACATCGCGTGATTACGGGAAATCCAGCGATCGGTCAGTACAAAATTATTGTCATCGCTCCGCCCTACTGTCCAGCAATTGCTGCCGGAGAGCGGCAAGTAGCGATTGCCGCTTTTCTCTGTACGAAGTACCAAATGTGGATTGGCTTGCAAAGTCACCACAGCCCTAAAAACGACATCAAGTCAACCGGTTTGAGGTTTTAAACTTTAAATTTTAACTTTACCGCGCGGCTTATGACTGAGATTGCTGCTAAAAAACCTCAAATCGGCCGTTCTCAAATCTAAAATTGTTTAGTCGATCGTCGATGCACCAAACCATACAGGATTGCCGAACCACAATTCGATCGCCAGCAAAGGTAGTTATGGTTCGATCATAAGCGAAATTGTCATATTTTTCACCCCACAGTTCTATCTGGGGAGTTAAATTTGGTGCTTTTTTGCTGAAAATATAACTATCTACCAATATTCTACCTAATGTCACGGCTCCCACTGCGATCCCAGTTTTATTTATGCTAAGGGGGCATAAAAAAACTGAAAAATGGCTCTCCGGCTCCGATCGAGAATTGTTAAACACAAGGTATCTTTAAGATTTGTTGCTTAACTTCTGGTTTTTGAAGATATCAACAAAGCCTTTTCCTCGCTGCGGCGGTCAATAAGTTGGAAATACGAGAATTTTATGTTGTCGAAAAGAATTTTGCCTTGTTTGGATGTGAAAGCCGGTCGCGTGGTCAAAGGTGTCAATTTTGTCAACCTTCAGGATGCTGGCGATCCGGTAGAAATGGCTCAGGTTTACAACGATGCCGGTGCTGACGAGTTGGTGTTTCTGGACATTACGGCGACTCACGAAGACCGGAATATTATGATCGATGTGGTGTATCGAACGGCCGATCGCGTATTTATCCCTTTGACGGTGGGCGGCGGCATCCAATCCTTAGACACAATTAAAAGTTTGTTGAGGGCGGGCGCTGATAAGGTGAGTATTAATTCGGCGGCGGTGCGCGATCCGAGTTTAATTGACAGAGCTAGCGATCGATTTGGTAATCAGTGCATTGTAGTGGCGATCGACGCTCGCAAACGGCAAGACGCAGATCATCCTGGTTGGGACGTGTACGTGCGCGGAGGGCGAGAAAATACCGGCAAAGATGCGATCGCCTGGGCAAAGGAAGCCGAACAGCGCGGCGCCGGCGAAATTCTGGTGACAAGCATGGACTCGGACGGCACTCAAGCCGGTTACGATTTGGAATTAACTCGCAGCATTGCCGAAATGGTCGAAATTCCCGTCATTGCTTCCGGCGGCGCCGGCAACTGCCACCACATCTACGAAGCCGTGACTGAGGGGAAAGCAGAAGCTGCACTGCTAGCTTCCCTGCTGCATTACGGGCAACTCAGTGTAGGAGAAATTAAAACTTATCTAGCAAAATTTCAAGTTCCCGTGCGACAGCAGCAGCCATTAGTTATTAGTCATTAGTCAGTGGATAGTCGATCGCATCTCATATCTTGCAACATTTTTAACAAACCGCTCTGCGGGTTCACTCCAGCGCCCTCTCACGTTGCAAAGAGGCTAAATAAATCCGCCCCCACCCCACGATAAAACCAGTTACTGACATTGATACTGCTATGTGAGGCGCATCCGAAGGCACTTATAGAGAATTTTTTTGATTCTACACAAGTGCCTTCTACATAAATCTCTTGGGGCGATCGACGCCAGTCAACTAGAAATATTCCCTGAGAAGGATTTCAAATACCAGCTTTTTCAGCTAAATATTATATATTAGCTCAATTTGAAAGAAAGCAACGGTTGCTTTTATCAAACTTGAGTTAAAGATTGTGCAGAATATGAGTGAGCTTCAGCCTGTTAACAATCTTAGCGATCAAAACTTCTAAAAACGGAGAAAATTTGTATGTCTTTTATCAGCTTTAACTTCCCTGCCAAGCGTTTAGTCCGCAGTTTAATAGCTGTTTGTTTTTGTGCTTTGATGTTTGTTTCTAATGCTTTCCCGGCTTTTGCAGTTACTAGCAGCCCCACAAAAGGTGAAGACCAACTTTTAGGAATTGAAAAAGAATCTCAAGAAGCTGTACTGAAAAAACCAATGTCCTTGGAAGAAACTCAAGAAAAAGCCAGCAAAGGACCCAACGAAGTTCAGGGAGACGCTGACATTGAAAAAATGAAAAATCCTTCCAATACACAAGCTACATCCTTTGAGCAACAAGTCAAAAAAGCTGTCAGCAAAGTTAAAGACTAACTCAGCGCGCAGTAGTCAGCGGACAGTTGTGAGTATAAAAGATTAGGGACACGGCGTAGTGCCGTGTCCCTAGATTTTTTTGTAGAGACACCGCACCGCGGCACATTATTGAAAAGCCAGTATCCAATCTAAATTTAGCTTGAGTTTTCATAATTGCTCTTAGGAATGAGAATTAAATAACTTCCACAAGTTTGTGGGATGGGCGTCCCGCCCGTCCCAAAAAGACGGGCGGGACGCCCATCCCACAATAACAAATAAAATTGTAAGTTATTTAATTCGCGATCCTTA
>NZ_JAUBTU010000038.1:25910-63631 GCF_036705085.1 Microcoleus sp. B6-A1 | reverse complement strand
TCATTAGTCATTAGTCATTAGTCATTAGTCATTAGTCATTAGTCATTAGTCATTAGTCATTAGTCATTAGTCATTAGCAATCGACTGAGTATTCCACATAATTATCATTACCAATTGCCCATGAGCCATGCTCAATTACCTATTACTCAAAAACATATATGATGATTGAAGATCAAGAACTTCGAGATGTATTTAAAGTCGCTAGTCAAGAACACTTACAGAAACTAGATGACGGATTGCTGTACTTAGAACAACATCCAGACGACTTAGCTAAGTTAGAACAATTGTTGCGGGAAACCCATTCTCTTAAAGGTGATGCTGGGATGCTGGGAGTAAAAAATGTAGCATCTTTAGCTCATCAAATGGAGCATATTTTGGGAGGTGTCAAGCGGGGAGAAACTCCACTAAATTCAGATATTAGCGATCGGCTTTCGCAAGGTTTAGACGCCATCCGCCAACTCGTTAACGAAGCCGTTACCGGCCAAGATTCCGGCATTAATACATTTTATATCCTCGCTAGCATGATGGGTGCTTCTAGTCAGTTACAGCCACAGGCGGCCGCCTCAATAGTAGAGCCATCATCTTCACCAGTACCAGAACAACAGTTGGTAGAACCGCAATTTACTGAGCCTCCTACCCCAGAACTAGAAACCAAAGTTGAAAATTCAGAAGTCGTTAACTTAGAGAAAAATTCCTCTTTTTTACCCCTACAATCCCAGCCAGAATTTCCACTGCAAGCTCAAAACTTGCCTGCACCTTCTGAACCCGCCCCTGCGTCGGCGTCGCAGTCGGCAGTTACTGCATCATCAACCTCATCTTATCGCATTGAAACCATTCGCGTTGCTACTCAAAATTTAGACGATTTAATGACTCAAGCAGGGGAACTTACTGTCACAAAAACTCGGCTAGGACACCGAGTTGCCGAGCTCGAACAAATTACAACTTTGTGGGAAGAGTGGAGCCGAGAATATTTTGTAACGAGCTTGACTCTTGATCGGATGCAAATAGATGAAAACGGTATTAAAGCCAACGGTAAATTTAGCCAATTGCAGGATTACTATCAACGTACAGAAGAACGTTTAGAACGTCTCGGAACTTTAGTCAACTGCTTGAGAAATCGAGTTTATGAAGATACTGCCAGACTAGAATTAATCGCCGAGGCATTAGAATCAGGAATTCGCACTCTGAGACTGCTGCCTTTGTCTACTATTTTTAATTTATTTCCTCGAACTGTTCGAGACTTAGCGAAACGGGAAGGGAAAGAAGTTGCATTAGTGATTGAAGGAGGCGAAACTACAGCAGATAAACGCATTTTAGAGGAAATGAAAGACCCTTTAATGCACATGATTAGAAATGCGATCGACCACGGTATTGAAACTGTTGAGGAGCGGAAAAAACTAGGTAAACCTCCCGTGGCTACTCTCCGAATTAAAGGCTATAATATTGCTAGCAATATTATTATTGAAGTTGCTGATGATGGCCGGGGTCTAAATCTAGATAGCATTAAACAAACTGCTGTCAAACGTAATATTTGTACGCTTGAACAACTGGCAGAAATGACCGAAACTCAAGTACAATCTTTAATCTTCACTCCGGGTTTTTCGACCAAAAAATTTGTTACCGAAGTATCGGGTCGCGGGGTGGGCTTAGATGTAGTTCGCACTAATGTTGAAGCCCTAAAAGGTAGTATTCAAGTAGAGTCTTTGCCGGGAAAAGGATGCACTTTGAGGCTGCAAATCAGCACGTCTTTAGCTACAGCAAATGTATTAATTGTCGTAGTTGAAGACATTCCTTATGCTCTGCCAGTCGAGTTTGTAGACACGGCACAACAGGTGTCTCAGTCTGAGATATTTGCTATAGAAGGCAAGGAAACTATACTTTCAAAGGGTCAGCCTCTGTCAGTTGCTCATCTGACAGATTTACTAGAATTAAACAATAGACAAGGCTGGCAAAAAAATAGGTATTTTAGACAGGAAACCGGGAGCGATATTCTGATAAGAAATCAAAAACACTTCCTAAATTCTACTTCAAAAAGGCCTTGTATTGTTTTGAAAGTAGGGGAGGAAAGATTGGGATTATTTGTAGATGCTTTGATTGACGAACAGGATGTGGTGATGAAACCTCAAAGTCAATTGCTGAAACGGGTGCGAAATGTTTCGGGTGCCACAATTCTCGCTACTGGGGAAGTTTGTATGGTACTCAATCCCCACGATTTGATAAAATCTGTACGCCAGCAAGTTTCGTCTCGTGGGGTTGGGAGTGCGCGATCCCAACTTGAGACGGCCAGCAGAAAACAAGTTATACTATTAGCAGAAGACTCGATCGCCACGCGCACTCAAGAAAAACGCATCCTGGAAGGTGCGGGTTACGAAGTTGTGACTGCAGTAGACGGGTTGGATGCTTTCCATAAATTGAAAACTCGCGATTTTGATGCTGTGATTTCTGACATACAAATGCCCAATTTAGACGGTTTGGCCCTGACTATTAAGATTCGGGCGCAAAAAGAATACAGTGAGTTGCCGATAATTTTAGTGACATCTTTGGCATCCGATGAAGATAAAAAAAGAGGTGCTGATGCGGGGGCAAATGCTTATATTCCTAAAGGTACTTTCAATCAAGATGTGTTGGTAGAGACACTAAAAAGGTTAGTTTAGTCATTAGTCATTAGTCATTAGTCATTAGTCATTAGTCATTAGTCATTAGTCATTAGTTATTAGCTATTTGTTATTTACTACCAATTAGCAAGGCCCAATGCCCTGTGTCTAGTGAAAAATTTCCCGTGCATGGATGCCGAATTTATCATTTCCCGTTCCCCATTCCCCATTTCCAAACTGATGTTATCGCCCATTAAACTATTGTTAGTTGAAGATTCTCCAGTAGTTACGCTCGTCCTCAAACGAATTTTTGAGTCCTCGCCAGACATCCAAGTTGTAGGAACCGCTTGCAACGGATTAGAAGGACTAGAATTAATCCCCAAACTTCAGCCCCAAGTAATCTGTACGGATTTGAACATGGTACCAATGAACGGGTTAGAATTTACGGAAGAAGTAATGAAGAAATATCCGCTACCAATTTTAGTAATTAGTGCTTCAGTGCAAGCGAATGATACTCAGAATGTATTTCAACTGTTAAAGGCTGGTGCATTGGATGTTTTTCCGAAACCGATTGGCGGGTTGGTATCTGATTACGCTCGCCTCGCCAATCAATTAATAGCTAAAGTTAAAATCCTCTCAGGAGTTAAAGTATTTACACGGCATCAAAAAAAGATGCCAACAGAATATAATAATCAAGTTGTAAAAATTAACCAAGCACCAGTTGCTAATTACAAGTTCTCCAACGAAAATGTTAAATCTTCAACTATTAAAGTATTGGCTATAGGGGCTTCAACAGGGGGGCCGCAAGCACTGTACACGATTATTTCTAAACTTCCGGCTAGTTTTCCAGTGCCTATAATTTGTGTCCAGCACATCAGTGAAGGTTTTTTGCAAGGATTAGTTGATTGGCTGGGTAATGAATCGAAACTGCCTGTTAAGATAGCTTCTTTTGGGGAATTGCCACAAGCAGGGACTGTTTATTTCCCGCCCGAAAAACGTCATTTAGAATTGGACTCTCAAGGGCGATTTGTTTATTCAGAATCGGCTCATTCTGCGGGCCACTGCCCTTCTGTAACGGTGACTTTTAAGTCGGTAGCTAATTTTTATAGTCGGGCAGCAGCGGGGGTTTTGCTGACAGGAATGGGTAGAGATGGTGCTGACGGAATGTTGGCTATCGCCAGACAAGGGGGGTTGACAATCGCCCAAGACGAAGCTAGCTGCATTGTCTTCGGAATGCCCAAGGAGGCGATCGCCCTGGGTGCCGCCCAATATGTTCTACCTGTCAGTGCGATCGCTCCCCTACTCTTGGCTAAATTAAAAATTTAGGACTTACCTCGCAAATAGTGCAGAATGCCCTGCCCCTCGACTTGTTCAAGAAGTCGAGGATCACAGAGCGCGATCGCAAATTTTTAGTTCATTAATTACTCAAATTACTTCATTAATTACTCAAAAGTGATTTTTTTTCCTAAGTCCGATTATTTGATTTTGATAAACTTACCAATTACCTCGCGCAACTTATCAGCATCAAAAGGCTTAGTTAAATACTCTGTGGCTCCCGCCAAACGCCCCTGTACCTTATCAAAGGCTCCATCTCGCGCTGTCAGCATTACGATCGGCAAATTCTGAAACTGAGGCAAGCTCCGCACCGTGCGGCAGAGTTCCAATCCGTCAATACCAGGCATCGAAACATCGAGCAACAAAACCGAAATTTGTTCGTGATAAATCGTTGACAAAGCATCCACTGCATTGTCGGTTACGAGAACTCGAAACTCTTTGCTTAAGGCCTGTTTAACAAGTCCTTGCATCACGACGCTATCATCAACTGCCAAAATAGTTGGTACTTGACTGCTACTTGCAGACATATTCTTCTCCCTGTTTATTTATAGTTCTTGAAAATACAAAACATACTTCCTGCAGTTATTTTTTGAGAGTTGCCTCTACGCAATTGTCAACCCCGTTGGAGCGTTAGTTGAAACTTTACCCCTGTTTTTTTACGTCAAACTCGAAAAAAGGGATTGGCAGAGTGGTCGATCGGCAATTACAACAGTTGCAAAATGTGCATTCCAGCCCAGAAACCCTAAAAGGTCGAGTTTGAACAAGTCTTGTTACAAATTTTAACATTTTACCAATCTTTTGTAATTCATCTCCTAACTGTAGTTGAATTCCCGGCTAAGGCACAGCTCGGTAAAGGACACTGGTATTGTGGCACAAACCCCTGATTTAAATCTACCAGCAAGCCAGCTACCCACGATTAGGCAAGTCTGTTAAAATACAATTAAACTGATAAAAAATTTCTAGGTAAGCAATCGTCATATATTTTGCAAAGGTGCTTCCTGCCAACAGAGGCTCTTAGATTAAGAGAGCCGGAGGTATTCAAAAGCATAGTCAACTGGAAGTATAATTTATATAGTCTTAGATCAGGGGTGCTCTAACTCCCATAACCCAAAAGTTTCCAGATCAGTCAAGAGGTTAGTCTGAATTCGGCGCAAGCAGCCTGCGCCGAATTTGCGCCCACAGTCTCACATCACACAATTCATAGCTTGTTTTTCTCGAAAGTATTGAGAAGGGCGGTTGCCAGCAACTAGACGGGCAGTTACACATGATGAAAGCACCCTTGCCTCTTGGTAAAAAAGTGTTCAAGCTCCATAACATTGATTTGTATCAGCTTCTTGGCTCTGATCCAGAGGCTTGCTTGGACAATTTGGTCGGTTTGGCAGCTCTGATCGGCCGAACTCCTATTGCTTTCTTGAGCTTGATTGACGGTAATCGCCACTGGTTGAAGTCGCAGTTAGGTATTGATCGAACTTTGGCCCACCGTTACCTGAATTTTTGCGCTCGCGCCCTGGAGCCAACTCCCGAAGATTTCGCCCAGAGTTCAAACTCAAACTCGGAATTTGACCGGGTAATTTCCCTGCAACAACCGCCAGTTGCTCCCGAATTTGCGATCGAACTTCCTATAAATTCCTTTAAAGAACAGCCTGCCGCCATTGTTCGAGACGCTTCCACAGATGTGAGATTTGGCGAACACCCGCTGATCGTTTTCTACCCCTTCGTGAAATTTTACGCCGGAATCCCAGTTGTTAGCTCAGATGGGCAGGTGCTGGGAGTGCTATCCGTCATGGACTCGGTGCCGCGAGACTTGACAAAAGAAACGATAGAAGGTCTGCAAGCTTTGAGTCGGCAAGTTGCGAGTTTGGTGGAGCTACGCTGGCAATTAGTCAAAGCCCAGAAACAGTTGCCAGAGGTAGAAGATATCACCTCGGACAGCCCGCAAATCTCGGAGTTAGTTCCTGGCTCGACCCGATCGAGCTTGTGTGCGGTACATACGCCACAGAGTAGCAGGACAATATACGGCACAAAAAAGCTCCCGACGCTGGGAGAAACAGGCAAATCTCAATATGTGTGGGAAGCTTCAGCGGGCATCGGGCGCGCGGACGATACCCAACAAATCCGAGAAATCGTTGCCGGCCCCCGCGACACCTCCGATCGCCAACCAACGGCAGCGTCCCTACAAGAGCGAGCTCGCTTGGGAACCCTGCAAGCTAAAGTCGGTGCAGCCCTCGGACAAGGCGGAAAAATATCGGTCATCCTCAACCGCTGCACCGAGGCAATGGTAGAGTACCTCGACGCCACAGGGGTGAGCATCTGGACTTTCAACCTGCAGACAGAGCGGTTAGAATTGCAGGCCAATTCAGGACTTAGCAGCCAAGAGTGGGCAAAAGAAATAGAAGATTGGGTGCGAACAGAAGCGGGAAAACTCCAAACTGCTCCTGTGTGCCTAATGTCGAACCCGTCTCTGTGCACCATTGCCTATCCGCTGATTGTGGAAGAGCGGTTGGTGGGGGTGATGGCTCTGTGCAGTAGCGCTTTGGCAAGCGAGGGAGCGCTAGAAGTTCTGGGTTGCATGGCTAACGCCATCGCCGTGGCGATCGATCGCCACGCAGCCCGAGAAGAATTGTTGAGCCGCCGGGAAGGCCTGATCTTCGGCCTCGCCAGCCAGATGCGGAATTCCCTCGACCTCGACAAAATTTTAGATACGGCTGTCAACGAAATTCGCAGCTTGTTGCAGGTTGACCAGTGCTACTTTTTGTGGTATTCCATCTCGCGAGACGGCCAGCCCAGCTTTGCAATTACCCACGAGGCGGCAAATCCCGAACTGAAAGACCGGCTTACAGAATACCCGATCGAACAAGTAACCCTGCTGGCCGAGAAAATTAGCCACCGCCAAACGCTCCGGATCGGCGACGCTGCAACAGCACTGTGCATCGAACCGCCCACGCGAGCTTTTTTGAGCAGTATCGGGATTGTTTCTAACCTGCTGCTGCCAGTCAAGACTCGCTCCGGTCAAATGGGTGCTGTAGTTTGTAACCATTACAGCAGCCACCGTTCCTGGGCGACGAGCGAAGTGGAATTGCTGCAAGCGGTGGTGGATCAACTGGCGATCGCGATCGACCAAGCCGAACTCTACGCCCAAACCCGCGCGGCAGCCTTAGCCGCCCAAACTCAAGCCCGCCAACTGACGGAAACTTTGCAGCAGTTGCAGCAGAAAGAAGCTCAGCTCATCCAAAACGAAAAAATGTCCTCTCTCGGTCAAATGGTCGCCGGCGTCGCCCACGAAATTAACAATCCGGTTAATTTTATTTACGGCAACTTGACTTATTGCAAGCAGTACATGAAAAATCTGCTGGATTTGCTGCACTTGTATCAAAAGCATTACCCCGATCCTTGCCCTGAAATTCTCGACAAAAGCGAAGAAATCGATGTTGATTTCATAGTGCCGGATTTGCTGAAAATTCTGTCTTCAATAGAGATGGGAACTGAACGCATCCGCCAAATTGTCCTGTCTCTGCGGAACTTCGCGCGCCACGACGAAGCCGAGATGAAGCTGGTGGACATTCACGAAGGGATTGACAGCACGCTGCTGATTTTGCAGAGTCGCTTGAAGTCCAATGGGCTAATACCGGGAATTGAGGTAATTAAAGACTACGGCAACTTGCCGAAGGTAGAGTGCTATCCCGGACAGCTCAACCAAGTATTTATGAATATTTTGGCGAATGCGATCGACTCTTTGGAAAATCAGCCTCCACCTAAGACGATCAAAATCTCGACGGCGGTGGTGGGCCCAAACTCGGAGGCTGATGAGTCAGGAAAGTCGAGGGGTCAAGTTGTGGTGATTCAGATTCAAGACAGCGGGCCCGGATTGCCCGAAAAAGCTAAATGCCACTTGTTTGACCCTTTCTTTACCACTAAACCTGTAGGCAAGGGTACGGGACTAGGCTTGTCTATCAGCTACCAGATTGTGGTGGAAAAACACGGAGGAAGCTTGAACTGTATCTCGAAACCAGGACAGGGAGCGGATTTCAGGATTGAAATCCCGGTAGCTCGCCCCCGTGCGATCAAAGCATAAACCTGCGGGCGATGGGTTCCAAAAACATTTTTTAAATTTTATTGTCAAAATGCTTGACAGATTCCCGTGTCTGGGTGTTACTATATTAAATGTTGAGACGTTGGGGCGTCGCCAAGTGGTAAGGCAGCTGGTTTTGGTCCAGCCATTCAGAGGTTCGAATCCTTTCGCCCCAGTTAAATTGTGTCCGGTCAATCAATTGTTGAACTCATTTTTTTAACTCATAGTTTAGAGTTAGCGCTTGCCAGACGAGAGACAAAAAACTTCTTTACTACTCACATCTTGCACCATTCTCAGGAACGGGCTCTCCGGCCCGTTCCACAAAGACTAGATTTTCTTGTGGAACAGACCGGAAAGCCTGTTCCTAAAAGACTAATTGAGAAGGGTGCAAGATATAAGTTACTAGAAACCTAATTAGGGCTTGCTCTTAGGATATAACAAACCGGGTTTCTTGCTGCGGGTTTTACCTAAAAGCCTAGATTTGTGGTCAAGAAATTGGTTTCTTTGGTCGTCAGTGCCCATTTTTCGCAGAAACCGTTGTTTGTGCGTAATCTCACTTCTGAGTGCCCCGGAATTGTATAGCAGAAGGCAGAAGGCAGAAGGCAGAAGGCAGAAGGCAGAAGGAAGAAAGCAGAAGGAAGAAGGAATAAAATAAATCGTTTCAGCCATTAACAACGTCCTAACTGTGTTGGCGGTTGCTATAAAATCGAGTCAACATTCAACACTCATATCAAATCCGGTTGCATTGGAGTCATTAAACAGCTCTTGACGCCGAGAAAACAGAGGAAGAGAACACAGAGATGAATAATTCCCATGCTACCGGATTGGATATCAACCATCCTTCAGTTTTTTGACCCCGAGTTAACAGTCAACAGTTAACAGTCAACAGTCAACAGTCCACAGTCAACCGGCCCTATTCGATATCACGGCAAACTGCTTGGCCCACGAGCGTTTAGCCGATCGAAAACGTATCGGGAAATTGCCGGAAATGCTGTTTCGTCCTTGGCATAAGCCGGATCGTCTGCGAAAACAACTAAGATATAAATCGCGCGATCGTCTAAAGTTCTGACAAATGCCGCTTCACTGCGGGATTTGGAAGTATAGCCAACTTTGGAACCAAAATAAATATTAGTTGGTAAAGATTCGCCGAGAAATCCTTTTATCGAATTGCTAGGGTCATTTTTCCATGCCTTGGGGTCTAAGTCTCTAGTCAGCAAGTAAGCCATTTTACGGCTGGCGACGCTGGAAACTGCTTGCCTAGTATAGATTTCATATATTAATCTGGCAGCTTGGTCGGTAGTTACTTGATTGCGAATCGGCACAGAAGCATCGCCCCGCAATTGCAAGTCGCGACCGATTGGCCCTTCTTGTCTTAAATAGTATATGGGATAATTTTTGGTGCTTATACGAAGATCATTGTAGCCTGCTGACTGGAAAAATGTGTTAATTTGAGTGCGCTTTTTCAGCCATGTTTGCAACTCTTCTCCTGCGAGTCTGCCCCCGGATTTTGTATCTGTGATTTTGTCTAAAAGTCTGCTGGCTGCATCGTTGTTGGAGACACGAATCATTTGTTCGAGGTCGTTTTTAAAGGCAGATTCTCTTTGCGTAATGATGCCTTTTTCTAGGGCTGAGTAAAACGCAGCCATCCAAAATAACTTGGCAACGCTAGCGGGAAATCGGAGAGTTTGATTTTGATATCCGGCAAAGGTGTGACTTTTGGAATTGCTGACATCAAATAAGCTAATTGATAGCCGTTCTGCAGGCAGTCCTTTGGTGGTTGCAATCTTCACCGCTTCATCAACAATCCCTTGCAATTCTTGAGAGTAAACTGGATTGGGAGGTGTTTTTATGTTGTAGCTAAAGGTAGGCTCGCTTTGACGATCGGCTAAATTTTCCGATGGTTCAATTGTCGGAGGCGAGAGTGTTTCTTGAGGCGAGACGGCCTGTTGAGCCAAGATGACTGGCGGTTCTGGGGCGCGGCGAATTCTGAACGGTATTGTGACAATCCAACCGATCGCGATCGCCCCGGCAATTAAACACAGGATGTTACGGTATTTTAAGCGAGAAAATTTCGTCCTGACTCGACGACGGGATTGGACAGGAGGCTGGCTGCTTTGGCGTCGTGGCCCGATTGGGCCTAGGGGCTCGATGGGGCGTCGGGCGGGAATTGGGCGGGGGCGGCGTCGGCGTTCTACTTGCATTACAGTTTTGTGCTATCAAACTCGCATGATCAGTTTATAATAGGGCGGCATCTAAATGACAAGTGTATCGATCTAGTCCGCTGTTGCCAATTTTATCGGTCTACTAGGCTGATTGAGAATTCTAGTAATTGTAAAATTTTCAGGATAGCACTGAGTTGAAGCAAAATCCTTGGAAAAACATGAGAAATTTTTGGAGTCTGGCTGTTTTGGGATTTGCGATCGTCGGCGTGAATAATTCTTTGATACCTGATGTTTGGGCATTTCAGTCTCAATCTGCTACGGGATATGTTGTTGAGCGACCAACAGCAGCACAGGGAGCGGATATAGCGTTTTCCTTGACGGGAGAAAGCGAAAATCTGGAAGTAACAAACAAGCAAACTGTTTCCAGTTTCCCGAGTATGTTGTGGGACTTCAACAATTTAGCGGAAATTTCCTATTCCGAATTGCTGAAAGTGCTTGCGAGACGATCGGACTCCAATAATACCGAGAGAGAAACCGTTGCACAACCCGAAGACATAGCACGTTTTGAAAAGCTTGTACAGTATGCAAAACAACAAAATTTGCACGATCGCTCGATCGGAGAAATCGTCCAGGCAATCGCCAATAATTTCCTAGGGAAGCCCTACGCCGCGGGTTTGCTGGACAAATCTGGCGAAGAAAAGTTGATTATAACTTTGAATAAATTTGATTGCGTTTTGTTTGTAGAAACCGTTTTGGCGATCGCCAGGGGCGTAGCAGTACAAGATTACGACTATCAAAATTTTGTCTATCGCATAGAACAACAGCGGTATTTAAACGGTAAAATGAACGGTTATTGCAGCAGATTGCACTATTTTTCCGAATGGATTAACGACAATCAAAAACGGCAAACAGTGGAAAATATTACTGCTGAATTAGGCGGAGTGCCCATGAATAAAACACTAAATTTCATGAGTCAGCACCGCAGCAGTTACCCGCAAATGGTCAAAGACGAAGCAACTTATCAGTGCATAGTCAGCCAAGAAACAGACTTAGCCAAAACTACTGTTAATTACATCCCGACAAATCGGATAAAAAGTGTTTATTCTCAGTTAAAACCGGGGGATATTGTAGCGGTAGCGACGGATGTTAAAGGATTGGATGTCACCCACACAGGTTTAGTCTACCGCAATGCTGACGGCAATATGGGTTTAATTCACGCTTCGCCGGCTGGGGAGGTGACAGTTGCTTACGACTTGCACAGATATATTAGCAGAGTCGAAAGTGCGATCGGCATAGTAGTCGCTAGGGCGAAAACACCTAATTAAATTAGTTTGTACTCCTAGGTTGCATCAGCTTGCATTATTTTAGCTGCCAATTCACAATTTCTGTACTGATATCAAATCCGGTAGCATCGTCCTGTATTCATCTCTGTATTCTCTCCCTCTGCGTTCTCTGCGCCCTCTGCGGTTAAATCATTCCGATGCAACCGGAAACGATATGACGCACCCTACCAAGTAGAGAAACCGGGTTTTTTGCCGAATTTGCGGATGGCAACCCGTCTTTTTGTAAAAAAACCCGGTTTCTGGGCCCCCATGCGTCAGCCTAAAATCAATTGACAATTTCGCTGCGAGATACCTTACTCTTTCTAGCAGGATTTGGCGTTAATTCCGGCGGCGAAACTTGAACACTTCCCCACTCATTCAAAAAGCTTTTCAGCAAAACCTCTTGCTGAGTGCGAAATGTCTCGACATTTGCCCCTCCATTCATAATCACAAACCACACAGTTTCTTGTTTTTGAGTTGGCAGGGCTCCGCCCAAAGCGCTAACATTATCCAACGTGCCAGATTTGACTACTGCTAATTTGGGAAGAGCCCGTTCTGCCAGTATTCCTTCATCTTTCCCAACTACAGTTAAGACATCAGCAACTGTCATGCTGTAAGGTTCAAGATAGCGTTCTAAAGCTAGAAATAACGCGCAAGCAGCCCGGGGAGAAATGAGATTTTCTTCGCTCAATCCCGAACCGTTGACGAGTTGAATTTCTGCTGGCGGAACTCCGGTTGCTGCTGCTGCTTTTTGCGCGACTGTTTTAGCGCCGCCGACAGTATCAGCTAGCATATCTGCCATGAGATTGTTGCTGTACTGATTCATTTTTTTGATCAGTTCAGCCAGGGGCAAAGAATAATGTTTGACTAAAGGCTGCACGTCATTGGGAGATGCTGGCAAAACTTGTACAGTACCCTCAATTGCTATTTGGGGTTTTGGCGTATTTGGAGGCAGTGTTTGATACTGGGCGGCGGCTTCGCTGGGCCAGATTTGACTGTTCAATCCTTGTTTGAGCAATTCTCCAGATTTGAGGGGATCAAGTTCAAAGTTCATGTAAAACTTATCGACAATTATCAAATTGCCACTGACTCGCTTGATGCCTTTTTGATTTAAGGCGTTACCAAGGGCGATCGCCTCTTCCCAAACAAACAACGGATCTTCGCTTCCCTGTACAATTAAATCGCCTTTTAATACGCCGTTTTCTATTTTTCCCGTTGTACCAATTAAGGTGATAAATTGATGTTCCGGCCCGAATTGTTGCAGCGCTACGAGAGATGTTGCTACTTTGGTAATAGAAGCGGCTGACAGAGGAACTGTACCTTGATGATTTGCTAGCAAAGTATTGCCAGATTGCATCCAGACGCCTTGGTTTTCTTTGGCAAAACCTTGGGCAGCCAACCCGTTGAGATATTGCTGGATTTTGGTATTTGTGGGGGTTTCGGGGTTGGTAGCAGAGACTATTAAGGGTAAGGGCTTCGGCTGACTTGGTTTAACTGGCGGCGGGGAAGATTCAGCTACAGGAGAGGGAGATGCAAGTTGAGGTGATTCAGTAGCGGCGCATCCGGCAATAATTGTGAGAAGGGCGATCGAACTCGCAGCAGTCAAGTAGCGGTTTTTCAGCATTACTTTAATTTTTTTCATCAAATGTACGATCGTCTGTTCGGCACGCCCGATGGAAAGTTTAGCACTAGCCGGCGCGTTTTGGAGCATCCGCATCTGCGTTACCAGAATCCGGAACCGCTGGCATTAGGTATTTTCTTCTCCATCTTTCTTCGTGCTCTACCCTACGGGAACGGCTTCGCGGAACCCGCTTTCGTGGTTCGTTAAATAGATATTGTTTAAATACTGCGGGATTTTATACCAATAGCCCGGACTGTTTTTAGTTCGTAATCTGAAACCCTGAATTTTCGTTGGTAGCTCACATCTTGGATTATTCTCAAGAACAGGCTTTTCGGCCTGTTCCACAACAAGTGCAATTTCTTGTGGGGAGTAGGGGTTGGGCCGAAGAGCCCGCCCATAAAAAGCTTATTGAAAATGGTGCAAGATGTCAGTTGGTAGTTCGATTGCCGCAGATCCTTGAAACCCTTATTTTACGGTTGGTAATCAAAAACTGTTTGAAGTATTGTTATACCAGTTCCCAAAAACAATGCAACTCTAGGCAAGCTCCCAACCCTTATCTTATAAGCCCTTCCCAATTCTAAAATCTAAAATCTAAAATCTAAAATCTAAAATAGTATGATCTTCAGCGCCTGGGGCCTTCACCCCAGGCCGATCGCTCTCACAAATTTAAGGGTAAACTGGTTTATCCAGCCATACTCCCTATACTCAGCGGCACCATTTCGCCGTGCATCGTCAGGCCTAATAACATCGGGCCGCCCGGTCGGATCAACTCTCCTGTAAGCGCGCAGCGTTCCTCCTGCTGTGCTGTGGCATTAATGCTAGCTCGAATATCCGATCGAGAAAACATCTGCCGATACTCTCCAGACTTCTGCTGCACGTAATTCCAGAGCAAATCTCGAATCAAAGCTTGATAGCCTTGATTGCCTGCGAGCTCTTTAAGTCTCTCCTTGAGCTCTCTTTCGAGTCGAATGCTGGTGACTTCCATTTCGGTGGTTGAGGTTCTAGGTAGGGTATGCATAATTTTTTCTCCGTGACGGGTGGACATATGTGTAATATCAGTGTAGTATGTTTAAAGCTAGATTTAAAGGTCTCTTACCACTTTCTGCCGACTTTGAAATTTCTCCCCACCTACTCCACCTATCAACTGAAGTGCGATCGCCCCACGGGTCGCTCCGAGTCGTTACAGCACGTCTTTAGGACGGGTTTTGCGACTGTTGCAGCGACTTCGTGGGCGGGCTTGGGCCTAATTAAACCCGGTTATAGTGGATTAGGACAAATTGCAGAAATTAATTACAACGAGGTAGACCAGCACGGTCTGCAAGTGGCACAGCCATATCGAGAGACGCGAAGCGGGAGGTACAGCTAAACGACTGTACCCAGACAGGATGAAAATTTGCATGAAAGCAGTTTTTCTAGCCCCCGCTTCTCTCGTAAGAGAAGCGGGGGCATTTGATTGGATATTTGAGAAATTCGATCCGAAGCGGGGAACTGGGAAAAAACCAGATGTAGCCAATGTAGGCGTTGCACCGAAAATCCCAAATCCCAAATCTAAAATCTAAAATCTAAAATCTAAAATCTAAAATCCAAATGAGGAGGAGCAAGCCGTGACCGTAGTAACTGATGTATTGAGGCAATCTGTGGTGGTATTTTCTCAGAATTACCTACCGATGAGCCGTGTCAACATCAAACGGGCGATCGTACTGTTGGTAACAGGCAAGGCTGAACCTCTTGATTTTAGCATTGGCAACGGCTGGCTGGTACGATCGCCCAGCACCAGCATCCACGTACCCGAACAAATCCGCTTGACTTTTGGTAACAGGGAACGCCTGTGGAAAGTGCCCCCGGTCAATCGCCGGGAAGTTCTGCGCCGCGATGCTCATTCTTGCCAATACTGCGGTAGCAATCGGCATTTGACGCTGGATCACGTGATGCCTCGATCGAAGGGCGGCCCGCATACTTGGGACAATGTGGTGACGGCTTGCGAACGGTGCAACTCTCGTAAGGGCGATCGAACTCCCACAGAAGCTGGAATGTCTCTGCGAACTAAGCCGAAGGCCCCCATACACCCCACTGTTGCTTTTGCCGAACTGTTTTGGCACGAATATCAAATTGGGGAATAGGGAATGGGAAGAATTTTAGACTTTAGATTTTAGATTTTAGATTTTAAATTGATGCGTAATGCTCCTCTAAAATCTCCCCTAACTCTCAATTCCCAATTCCCGATTACCAATTTTCAATTATCAATTTTCAACTTTCAATTCCAAATTTAGGGCTGTCAATATGCTGAAGTTGACTTATACTGAAACGGGCTTTAACCTAGAGCGTTTGGCTCAATCTCCCGAACAGTTAGTGGCGCTGCGAGTGGTGCTGGCTATGCGAGTTGGTCAAAGCATCAGCGTCGAACCGAGCACTGCGGCATTTTTGCTGCCCGCGAATTTGCCGGCGCTGTCTCTGTTGGAATCTGAGGCGCGCCGAAACGACAATGATGCGATCGAGCTTTGTGTTGCTGATGCTGACTTTGTAGAAGTGACTCTGCGCGGTACGTGGATTTCTGGCCAGTCTGAGGGGGCTGATGGGGTGTTTGCGACTGTGTTGGGCGATCGGGCAGAGCTCTTGCTGCTCAAACTCTGGCTCGAAACTCAGGCTGCTGCGGAGGTTGTCGGGGAAGTCGGCGATTAATATCCGATGTGGAAGGAAGAGGAAAGAGGGAAGAGGGAAGAGGGAAGAAGGAAGAAGGAAATATTTTCTTCATTTCCCACTCCCCCACTCTTCCCATCTCCCCTCTGCCATAACAGACAATTTATATGGGTAGCAGAGCAGCAAATCGCTCATTTTAGGGCGTATAAATTATGTTGAAGTAAATTCCTTTATCTTGCAGATTGTCGCCTTTATCGCTAATTCTAACCAAAGGAAAAGCGTAATCTACTCGCAGGTTCACCCGCTGTATCGGTTCCCAGATTACCCCTAAACCTAAACCTGCTAAAAATGTCTGATTGGTTAATTTATTAGGATTGTTCGCAACGTTCCATACCGTACCCGCATCCAAAAAGGGAGCCAATTGAAGTTTAGGATTTCCCGAAGCATCGCGCTGCAAAGTAATCCGATCTTCGATGGAAACTCTGAAGCCGTTATCGCCAGAACGGACGTTTTGGCGGTAGCCACGCAAAGATTGCCCGCCACCAATTACAAATTGCTGGGAAGGCAACAAACTATTAGCTGACAACTGCAAGTCGGCCTGCAAAATTAATAAATGTTTGTCATTCAATCGCTGTACTCGCTGCACTTGACCCAGCCAGCTAAAAAATTGTCCGTCGGGATCAGAACCTTCGTATTGAGTAGCATCAAACAAGCTAGTGCCGATCGTAAATTGCGATCGCACGGCCCAAGCACCCTGCGGGTCGCGCCGAATGTAGTCCTGTCCCAACTTAATTGCGCTCGTAGTGCTGACACCCTTGGACTCCTCGCGGATGCCAAAAGAAACCGGTTCGCCAGCGAGAAAAGTTCTGCCTGTCTGATAAGTAAAACCGGCAGATAAGGCAAATTCTTCGATCGGCGTTCTCCGCAGTGGCTGGCGGTAACTAACTTCAAATAAATGCGATTTTCCCGAAATATCAAAACTGTCAAAAGGTTCTTGTACGATACTGTTGCGATTCGGCGCTGCCCTCAATTGCAAAGTGCCGTTCATCGCATTTAGCGGGACGCGATAGCTAAAATCAAACACGTCTGAATCGCCGAGCGATCGGTAATAAGCCCCTGCCAGTTCGTCGCCATTTCCTGTTATATTGCGGTGCCGCAAACTAACTCCCAATCTTTCGGAACCGACACTGGGAGGCGAGTAATTGTCAACGCTGAAACTAGGTTGAAACGGATTAGCTTCCGAGACTCGGACGATCAGAATGCTCTCGCCTTCATTATCCCCTGCCCGCAGACTAGCTTCTACATTGTCAAATAAAGGATCGACTCGCAGCAGCCGGAGTTGGTCTTCTAAGGAAGCTGTGCTTAAAGGCATTCCGGCACCGAGTCGAATCCGGCTGCGGATGTAACTCGGATGCAATCTTTTAGTTCCTTCTACCTCAATTCGGGCCAGCTTGCCTTCGATCACTTGAATTTGGACTACCCCTGCGGTGATAGTTTGGGGCGGCAAGACTGCTCTCGAAGTGATGTAGCCACGATTGAGGTAAATTTCGGTAATTTTGTCGGCGATTTGTTTGAGCTGTTCTAAGGTGGCAGAACGGCCCTCTAACGGGTTGACTAAGGCATTAATTTCGTCTTGGCTTAAAATTGTGCTGCCAACTACTTGAATTTTCTGCACCTCAATTGCTGTATTCGGCAGCGTTGGGGGAACTGGCGACGGCGGCCCCGGCGCTACTGTTGGCGGTACTGGGGGAGGTTCTGGGGAAGGCTGCGGGGCCGGTTGCAGAAATCGATCGCGATTTGGATCGGGCTGAGTCGGCGGCGACGGTAACAGCGGATTTGGTACTCGATCGCGGTTTAAGTCGGGCGGGATGTTTCCCGGTGGCGTCTGCGGGTTCTGGGCTAAAAAATTACAATCTAGCGGGTTCTGACATTGGGGATCTTTGTCAACCAGATTTTTTGCTACGGGCAAGATGCCCGTACCACAATCAATCAAACTGCTTGTGGAACAGGCATCTTGCCTGTTCTCGGTGGGGTTCGATGGTGTTTCTGGTTCAGGGTTGGTCTCGATCGTATCGGGAAGCTGATTTAAGTTTGTTGCTGTTTCATCCTGCTTGATTTCCAGTTTTTGCAGTGCTAATACTTGATTGCCCGTATCTGCTGAGTTGTCAGCGGCGACGGGCAACTGAGAAATATCCTTTGTTTGGGATATAGCTTTATTGGCATAAAAGCAAGCCATCGGCAGCGCAGTTAGAAGTGAAATCCCCAACCGAAATAGTGCAATATTTGCATTCGGGCGCATAATTAATAATTTCTCTAAAATAAGTTTGTCGCCTGCTTGACTATGCCAGTTTATCATTTAGTATTAGGCGAAATTTGACCATCAAAATTTCCACCGCCCGCCTTTCAATCTGCCAGAAGTCCGAACTGCCGATCGGTACAAAAATTTTAATTTATTTAGGACGATCGACCAAACAACCCGCAACAACCAAAAATCATCTGTGGCGCTGCCAAATACCGCGATCGAAACCGAGTTTTTCGTACTTGCTGCACCCCTGATACTATTTGAGATTTGAGATTTGAGATTTGGCAATGACTCGCCCAAAAACGGATACCGTGCCCCCAACGCTCATCAGTGTATATCCTAAAATTTTAGACTCCTGTTCCTGCTCCCAGATTCAATGCAGCAAGTAAATCTAAAATCTAAAATCTAAAATCTAAAATCTAAAATCGACTGACTTATGGCTATCAGGGTTTGGGGCACGGGCCTACCGTTACATTCTTTGCGTGAAGCTGGTGTCGAATTATTTTCTTGTGATAGGTGTTAATTCACTTGCGACTAAGGGTTCTTGGGCTATTTTGCCGAGTTCGACTGAGTTCAACACTGCTGACCATTGGATCGCTAAACTGGAATCGCTGGGAGACTGGAGACGCAATTGAGCTAGAGTTGCTAGGTACTCGTACCAGAGATTTTGTTGGGCGAAGATGCTGAGCTTGGTGAGGTCGGACGATCGATCCAACTCTGTTTTCACGGTTGGGGCGAGTGCGGTGCGGTTGATCCACCCGGAAACGAGAACATCATCTGTTGTATTTTTTGGGTTGCATTTGATAGTAAAGTACCATTGATAGTTTTTGCCAACTTCCAAGGCTGGCGAGTTCTCGTCGGAGCCGAGGCTGACGCTAACTACACCTGCACGGCTAGTTACCATGCGAAAACTTTTTTTGTATAGTGTTTTGTCCCTTTCGTCTGCTAACTCAAACTGAACTGTTTTGTCGAGAGCTACGGGAAGGTAGTAGAAAAATGTCGGTTTTGCTGATATGGTTTGCCCCATAGTTGATTGGGGAATCAAGGCAGTTAAGGCAGTTGTGGCCGTGGGGCATTCTAAGCCGCGGGTTCCTCCCCCTTCCCGCCTTCCGGGTACTCCGTCCTGGGGCGGTTGAAAGCTATTCCACCCGGCTCCCAATTGCTGGCTGTTCGGTCTACTTCCGCTTGGTTCAGGGGGTTGAACTGTTTGCCAGTTGAGGGGTAGCTGCGGTTGTGAGGCGCGCTGGACAATGTTTGCGGGGCTGTTGAGAGCCTCTGCTGGTATTAAAAAACTACCGGCGGCAACTGCCTCTAAAGACAGAATTAAGGAAAGAGCACCGATATTTAGAGCAGACTTCAAAGCCATGACGAACCTGCCTTTTGATGAACCTAGGAACTTTATCGCACGGTTTTATTCTATCCAAGGTTTTGACGGATATAGTAATCTGTTGTACTTAATTTATATCTTCAGGCAGATACGATTATTTGGGTCGCTCTGATCAACATAGAATTCTGTGTCGCGTTTGTCAGTGGTAGCTTAGTAGTTATACTTACTTCCATTCACTGCTGCAGGTTGGGTTGAGCTTGTTAAACCCAACTTTGACCCAGGCTAATATTCGGGGTGTTTTAACTCAGACAAGAGGCTAAAACGAATTATTTTCGTAAAAACACCAGGTTGATGCGTCAGTCCTGGATATCAGGAAACTCGGCAATTTTGCTGGTGAACCTCAAGCGATCGGCTACAAGTTACAAATCAGGTTTTCTGTACAATAGCGGCAAGAAATTTAGCATGAATCTCGATTCACCTGTTCTCTCGGACAAACAGCCTTCGGGGCTGCGGATGGTCAGACCCATCGGAGTCTTGGCGCTGCACGGCATTGCTTTTTTAGGAAATAGGTTGTTCGCTGTCGATCGCGCCGAAGGGCTGCTATTGGAGATCGATCGAGAAACTGACAACACTACAGTTTTGAATCCTTATCAAACGGCTAAGTTTGCCGGCGCAACCGGGCTGGCTATTTCGGACGATACTCTCTGGTTTGCGCGGGATGAGGATATTTGTTGCTGTCGGGGCGCAGTTCGGGAGGGGGCGATAACTGAACTCAAACCGGAACATTTTGTTTCACTTTCTTATCCTGCTGACGGGATTGCTGTTTGGAAATCTACGCTTTATGTGACTTGCCAGAGATTAAACTCGATTCTGGTTTTTGACCTGAAAACTGGTCGGGAAATTACTCGGTTTTACGCTCCCGGTATTGGGGTAGAAAATATCACTGTCCGGGATGAGGAAATTTGGGTGTGCGACAAAACTGAGCAAACTGTTTACTGTTTGGAACGGGGAACTGGGGAGATTAAATTTAGCGTTTTGACTCCCTTTGAGTCGCCTTCGGGTTTGGCTTTTCACAAGGATTCCGAAACGGGGGAGGAGGTTCTGTACGTGGCTTATGCCGGGGATGAACTTTACATCCGGGATGACCCGAATTCGGAAGATCCTTTTCAGTTGACGAAGCGCGATCGCACTTTTATTCAGCCTTTATCTTTTCACTACAATGAAGCTGACCGCTACGCTCTGTCAAACGGTTTTTTGATGGAAATGTCTTATGTGGAGGAACTGTCTCCCCTCGATGAGGTAGAAATCGAAAATTTGGAGTGGCGGATTGCTTTGCCTTCGCAAACTCACCGGCAAAAGGTCAGGAAAATTACGCCGATTGGAATGCCTTTTACTGAGGAAATTCAGGAAGGAGAACGGGTGGCGGTGTTTAAGTTCGATCTGCTGCACCCTGGGGAACGCCGAATTTTTGGCTGGAAGGCTTTGTTAGAAGTTCGATCGATTAAGTATCAGTTGTCACCTAGAGATGTCGAAAAGATTCCTAAGCTGTCGCCGGAGTTTGCAGCTAAGTATTTGGTTGATAATGACAATTTGGCGATGGATACGGAGATTGTGCGATCGGCTGCTGTGGCTGCCATTGGCTCGGAAACTAATATTCTGAGGCAGTTACTGAGCATTCGCAATTTTGTTTACGACCAACTTTCTTACGGGATTAGGCCTCATATTGACACTCCCGATATTGTATTACGCAGGGGCATCGGTTCTTGCGGCGAATACGTGGGACTGTTGTTAGCTTTAGCGAGGTTAAACGGGATTGCTTGCCGCACGATCGGCCGCTACAAGTGTCCGGCTTTTGCTGACAGAAAAGGGGTGTCGCTGGAGCCGGATTTCAATCACGTTTGGCTGGAGTTTTACATTCCTGGTTTTGGCTGGGTGCCGATGGAATCTAATCCTGATGATATTCAAGATAGAGGCCCTTATCCTTTGCGATTTTTTATGGGTTTGGCTTGGTATCACGTAGAAATTGGCAAGGGAATTCGGTTTCAAAGTCTCACGAGCGGCGGTCTTCCTTTAAACAAGGAGGATGTTTCCGTGGGGAGTCTGGCAATTAATCATGTGAGGTTTACAATTTTGTCAGATTTGCCAGCAGTTTGAAGGGAGTGTTAACAGTTAACAGTTAGCAGTCAACATTTAACTGTTAATTGTTAACATTTTTCATCTAAAATCGAAAGTAGAAAATGTAAAATCAGAGGAAGATGGGTTGTGGAATTTTCGATTGCTAATTTTCTCGTTTTAGTGGCCTTTGTACTACTGCTGACGGTGACTGGCGGGGTCGCTTATTTGACTTCTGTTGAGTGGCGCGATCGCAGGCGGTTAGATAAGGCTAAACGGAAAAAAAAGTAGCTCTTTGCTGTTGACAAAGTGCATTTTTTATGATAATAAACAAGGCGAGCGTGTTGGCTCGCCTTGTTTTGTGATTTGAGGTATTTTCACCGCAGATGATATCAAGTTTGGTAACATAAACGTTGTAGGTTCGTAGTGAGGACTTGAGTTTTCATACAAAACTATGATTCCTATCGTTTCCGGTTGGATCGGAAGGATTTAACCACAGAGAACGCAGAGAACACAGAGGGAGATAAGAGAGATGAATAATTCCGATGAAGCGTGGATTTGAGATCGCGGGCGGGACGCCCGCGCCACAATAAACACACCACAATAAAGACAGATGAAAAAGGGAATTTTGGAGTTGGTATTTTAAGTCCACTGTCGGAAAAATGTATTTTCTTCCCAAGCGGTGGCGGTGCGTTTTTCAAGTGCTGCCATTTCTGTTGTGTTCAGGGGTTTGAATGCTTGGGCGACTTTGAAGTTTTCTTCTAATTGCTTTACTGAGTCGGCGGCGATAACGCAGCAGTGCACGCCGGGAAGTGAAAGCGTGTAGCCCATTGCTTGGTGCATTCCATCTAAAACACCGTTCTGAAATAATTTGCCGTAAGCTGGTATTTTCATGGCTATGACGCCGATGTTTTTGGCTTTGGCTACTGGTAAAGCGCTGGTAACAAAGGAGCGCGGATGATGTTTTTCGGCGGCGTTGAGGCAGATTAATGTTGTGTCAAAAGGATAGCGCTGCAAGCCTGCGGCAATGATGGCTGGTTCGTGGTGTCCGGTGATGCCGGAAAAACGAATTATTTTTTGCTGTTTGGCTTCTTCGATCGCCTTTATTGCTCCTTTGGTACTGAAAATTTGGTCTAATTCTGTTTGGAATGAGACGTGGTGGAGTTGCCACAAGTCTAGTCGATCGGTTTTCAATCTTTTGAGCGATTGCTCTAAGTCTCTCCACGCGCCGTCTCTGTCTCTGGCGGAGGTTTTTGTGGCTAGGAATAGGCGCGATCGATATTTGGGCAAAACTTTGCCTAAGTTTTCTTCGCTGGGCCCGTACTCGGCCGCCGTGTCAAAATAGCGAATGCCTAGTTCGATCGCGCGTTCAATTTGTACCGCCGCTTCTGCTTCTCTTCCCGGCTGCGACAGCGGTGTTTGTCCGGCCCCCCCCAAGCCGAAAATCGGCACTTTCACGCCGGTGTTGCCTAACAGTCGTTCTGGCATTTTTACTGTGGCGGCCGCCTTGTTATTGGGTGCGGCTGCGATTTCCCGATCCTGCTGTTCGATCGCCTTAGCACCTGCAATGCCGCTGGCAACAGCTATACTGCTCAATATAAAATTGCGGCGAGTCTTTTTGGTGGTCATGGTTTCGGTCTCCTCAGAATGTTTGAGTTGATATTAACCAGAAATTTAAATGAAGTCATCAGTCATTAGTCATTAGTCATTAGTCATTAGTCATTAGTCATTAGTCATTAGTCATTAGTCATTAGTCATTAGTCATTGGTTATTGGTTATTTGTCCTATGTTTCTTGTTAGTTATTCGTTCTAATAACCAATAACCAGTAACCCATGCCCCATGCCCTATGCCCCATGCCCTATGCCCTATGCCCCATGCCCTATGCCCCATGCCCTATGCCCTATGCCCCATGCCCTATGCCCTTGTCAATTATCCATGCGCGAATCAGTTCGTTTATCTGTTCTGGTACTTCGTCGTGGGGACAGTGACCAGCTTTGATAAAGTGTTCTGTTAACTGCGGATAGTGTTTGCGAAATTTAGCGCTTCTTTCTGTGGAATTCATCCACGGATCGCCTTCTCCCCACAGCATTAGCAACGGGCAGGTTAATTGACTAAGTAATACGTCAATTTTTTCGCCTTGGGGTGTTCGGAATACGGAAGCGAATACTTTGGGGGCACCGGGATCGCAGGAGGGAAGGTATATTTCTTCTACTAATTGGTCTGTAACCGCGCTTTGGTCGAGATATACTTTTTCTAGGGTTTTCCGAATTGTCGATCGCTGGCGCACGTACTGGAACAGCAGAAAACTTGCCCAATCTTGCTGAAATAAGGTTTTAGCTACTGCAGATATGGCTTTTTGCAAGGGCGGGGCTTCGGGTGCGGGCTGCGGTTCGCTGAAGGGGCCGGCGCTGTTGATTAATATGAGTCCGGCTGCTGATTCGGGGCGTTGGGCTGCTACACACAAGGCGGCGTAGCCTCCGAGGGAGTTCCCGGCTAGTACGGCGGGCCGGCCGATGATGTTGGTGATAAAGTCGTGGAGTTGGTCGCGCCAGAGGTCGCCGCTGTACTGCAATTCGGGTTTTGCCGATCGCCCAAATCCCAAAAGGTCGATCGCCCACACTTCAAAGTCTTTGCTCAGCCCGCTGATATTTTTGCGCCAGTGGTCTGTGGATGCTCCAAAACCGTGAATCAACAGCAGGGGAGGGCGTTCTGGATGCCGATCGCTGGATCGAACGTAGTATACTGAATGCCCCCGCCACTGCCAGTAAGTGCCGGCTATGGGGGTGGAGGTCATGGCTGGGGTTGTTTGCATAATGTAAAGAAATAATTATTTACTTTAACTATTGTATCGCGGCGCTCAGATTTATAAAGTTTGGCAAATGTGCCGGAGTTTCGCCAGCAAAGGATAGGTCAATTTGGGCGAGTTGGGTTCTCGCGCTCGCCCGCACTCAGGCTTAATAAGTTTTGTAACGAATATTGATTTTGTGAGGGGCGCAGCAATGGGAGATATTTGGCCCGATCGCATTTGGGAAAATAAATCGGGTTTTGGCTGCAACACACCTAGGTATGATGATTATGCTGTGTGGCGACAAGAGAGAGCTCTGGGGCGATCTGTGCAAAGCTTGGCGGCGAGGGTCGAACCTGATTGGCGAGCGTTAAGGGATCGACTTTTTTATAGTTATTTCCGAGCTTTTCAAGGTGGGGATCGTTTGTTTGGTAGCTGTTAACGGCTTGGGGGATGCAGCTAGCCGTTTGGTTGCTAGTTGGCAAAAGCTGAGATCGAAAATTTCGTGGTTGGGAGAAGTTATAAGTAAAATTACTGATGGTTCTCTGCAGAAGTTTCTCAGAATCCCTGAATATTTTGTGACGTTGTTTGCTGTTCTTAATTGCTTTGATACTCTAAGATAGAAGTAGAGCTGCGCCGCTCAATTAATTAGCATTTTGAATACTAGGGAGCCAACTATGCAGGGTGTGAAGTTTATCCACCTGAAAGTTAGGGAGTTTTCTGAGTGATTGCTATTTCACCTCGTCCCGTCGGACGCAATTGGATTACGATTAGCTTCGCTTCTACTCTATACCTTTGTCCTATTTTGGATCTGCTCCTAGCAGAGGTGCCAGATTTCTGGCAAGCGGAATTGCGGTTGGGGCTTCAAGAAGCTTTGGTAAATGCTGCTAAGCATGGAAACAAATTAGACCCCTGTAAAACTGTTGGAGTCCGTTTTTCGATCGTCCAAAACCAATATTGGTGGGTGATATCGGATGAAGGTTCTGGCTTTAAGGCCCCTTGCAGTTGCAACCTTTATACCGATGATTGCGACAGTCTCCTAGCAGAGGACGTTGCAGATAACTCTGGACTACCTCATGTGGAACAGGAATGTGGTAGGGGGTTGTTTATTCTTTACCAAATATTCGATCGGGTAGAGTGGAATTCTGAAGGTACAGAGTTACGGCTGTGCAAAGAACTGGCCAGTCCCTACCGACTGCCTCGCTTGCGCTAGCACCGCTATGAAAGCAGCAGTTTTCACCTCAGCTAGACCTGGAAAATTTTTCGTTTTCGGGCTCCAGCTTGCAGTGAGAATTTGAACGCTATGGCTATTGATAGCTGATCATAATGCAAAATGTGAGTTTTGAGTTAAAAAAGTATAAATCTTTTGAACTCACAATCGCGCTGCTCGATCTAGCGGCGCGATTGTCTAAATTTTGAGCGACTAATCAAGTCAAAACTCCCAACCGCCCAGCGTTACGAAAAACGAAGCAATCTAATTATTTGCCGTGGGTGGGGCAGGGAGGAGCAGATATCGATCGATCCAGCCATCCTGCTGCTTGGTTTAAGCGCGGCAGAGCTTCTTCGGGCTGTTTTTTGAGCAAAAAGACCAAAGCGGCTGCAGCTTGCTCGCAGGCCCGCGCGGAACGGTTGGCTTTGAGGCGGTGCCAATCTTTTTCGCCGATGGCGAGGCGCGCGGCTAGAGCTTGGGCTAGTTCTACCGTGCTCAGCTCGTTGAGGTTGACAGTTTGGGTTGTTTGTGTAGTTTCAAGCATAATTGGCAATTATACGGATTGGCGGCCGTTTCTGAATTTAACAAATAATATACTGGACATAATAACAACTATAGCGGTTCGATCGCGTTGTGAGGTATGGGGGCGAGTCCTATGCCCTATGCCCTATGCCCTATGCCCTATTCCCTATTCCCTATTCCCTATGCCCTATGCCCGCGAGAGCACCTCATGTTACTGAGAAAGGCTATAAATAGCGAATTGGTTTTTTTAAATTATTGTCAGGTTTGCATATCAAATGCCTCAACAGCCGTCAGAGTTAAATCCCGAAGAGCAAGAAAGTGAGTTTGTTCAAGCGCTCGCAGCAGTTGAGCGCTCGCTCGCAGCAGTCAAAGAACGGTACACTCAAATTCAGGTCGATCGACAGCGCCAAGTCGAACTCGGCCATCGCCGCGAAGAAATCCGCCAGTCGGGGCGCAAAAATCCATTGCCGCAACTCAAAAAAGAATTGCGGGAAATTGAGCAAGAATTGGAAACGATCGAGTTAAATTTAGAAAGCAGCCTGTTTTCTTGGGGAAGCATAAAACAACCTTTTTGGCAAGCAGTTCGCTTTGGTGGGCTTGGCATTTTGATCGGTTGGATTTTGAAATCCTATGCAGGTTGAACAATGTGAGGATTTTTGATTTTTTTTATTAACCGCAGAGGGCGCAGAGGGCGCAGAGGAAGAGAAAAGAGAGAAATATGGTGCAAAATATTTATTAAATAAACAGGAGTAAATATGACAAATCAACGAATTGCAGCAATTTTGCGGGCTGGTGAACCCGACGAAACTGTAACTGTTCAAGGCTGGGTTCGCACTAAGCGCGAATTGAAAGAATTTGCCTTTGTGGAAGTCAACGATGGTTCGGCGATGGCTAACTTGCAAGTAGTCATAAATTCCGATTTGCCAGATTTTGAAAATGTACTGAAACAACTGAATACAGGTGCATCTCTAGAAGTGTCGGGTGTGCTGGTAGCATCTCCGGCGAAGGGACAGCGAATTGAGTTGAAAGCTTCACAAGTACAAGTTTATGGCGATGCAGACCCGCAAACTTATCCCCTGCAAAAAAAGCGCCATTCCTTTGAATTTTTGCGGACAATCGCGCATTTGCGGCCGCGCACAAACACCCACGGTGCTGTCTTTCGAGTCCGCAATGCTTGTTCGGCGGCGGTACACCAATTTTTTCAAGAACGCGGTTTTTTGTGGGTTCATACTCCGATTATTGCTGCTAGCGACTGCGAAGGTGCGGGGGAAATGTTCGCCGTTACCAACTTTGATTTAAAGAATGTGCCACGCACTGATTCGCAAGAGGTTGATTATGCTAAAGACTTTTTTGGAAAGCGCGCTTATTTAACAGTTAGCGGCCAGTTGGAAGCGGAAGTTATGGCGATGGCTTTCGGCAACGTTTACACTTTTGGCCCGACTTTCCGAGCGGAAAATTCTAATACTTCGCGACATTTAGCTGAGTTTTGGATGATTGAACCGGAGATGGCTTTCTGCGATTTGCAGGGAGATATGGATTTGGCTGAGGCGTTTTTAAAGTATATTTTTAAATACGTTTTGGAGCATTGCCCGGAAGATATGGAGTTTTTCAATGAGCGCATTGACAAAACGGTTTTGGCTACTGCTGAAAATATCATTAACAATCAGTTCGAGCGGATTACTTATACGGAGGCGATCGCACTTTTGGAAAAAGCAGACAAAAAGTTTGATTTTCCGGTAAGTTGGGGCTTGGATTTGCAGTCGGAACACGAGCGTTATTTGGCTGAGAACTTGTTTAAAAAGCCGACGATTGTCAGCGATTATCCCGTCGGGATTAAAGCATTTTATATGCGTTTAAACGATGACGAGAAAACCGTGCGAGCAATGGATGTTTTGGCTCCTAATATTGGGGAAATAATCGGCGGTTCGCAGCGGGAAGAAAGGCTGGATGTGTTGGAGCGGCGCATGGAAGCCCAGGGTATGAATAAGGAGGAATTGTGGTGGTATTTGGATTTGCGCCGCTACGGTACTGTGCCTCACGCTGGCTTTGGTTTGGGGTTTGAACGGTTGGTGCAGTTTATGACGGGAATGGGGAATATTCGGGATGTGATTCCGTTTCCGAGAGCGCCTTTGAGTATTGATTTTTAGTTGAGGTTCGTAGTGAGGACTAAAGTCCGCATTCATGAAGGACTAAAGTCCCCACTACAAACATCTTAACTGGTTCCTTTCGCTCCAGCCTGGGAAACTATATCCAGAGGCTCTGCCTCGCTTGGTAAAATGGAGGCAGAGCCTCCCGATCGGCGTTACCAGGCTGGAGCCGGGTAACGAGTAATCTAAAATATAAAATCTCAAATGGTATGAGCTAATGGTACTTCAAATCCCATCGAGTTCCAAAGCACCAACTGTCACCTGGGAAGCCTTACCAGCCGACTTTGTATTACCGGACGATCCCGTGGAAAATATTCAACAACCACCCCTTGCTGCCGCCCTCACCGATGCTCTGGGAGCCGCTGGACTTATTGAGCCGATCGCCCTAATCGGTTCCAATTTTGGACTGGTAGCGACAGTAAATAAGCAGACTGTAGTCAAAGCACCGGATTGGTTTTACGCGCCGCAAGTGCATCGAGTCGCAGAGGGCAGCATTCGCCGCAGTTACACGCCCAATCTGGAGGGTGCGCCGGTATCCGTGGTGATGGAGTTTTTGTCTAACGAAGATTACGGCGAACTGTCCGTGCGATCGACTCCTCCCTATGGCAAGCTCTACTTCTACGAACAGATTTTGCAAGTGCCCACCTATGTTACCTACGATCCCTACGAGCCCAAGCTGGAAGTGCGGTATCTGCAAAATGGTGGTTATGCAGCCCAGACCGCTGATGCTGAGGGACGGGTGCGGATTCCAGAGTTAGATTTGTGGCTGGGGATTTGGTCGGGGGAACGACTGGGCCAAACTATGAATTGGCTGCGCTGGTGGGATGAGGCTGGAAATTTGCTGCTGTGGAGCTCGGAACAGGCCCAACAGGAACGCCAGCGGGCAGAACAGGAACGCCAGCGGGCGGAGGTATTGGCGGCAAAGTTGCGGGAGTTGGGTGTCGATCCCGATCGGCTGGCTTGAAATGTCGCGATTTTCGTTAGTTAGCCCTAGGGTGCGTCGGCATCGAATAATTTAAAAATAAAGAGCAACAATCTCACAGCGAGGCACTACACAATAGTCAGGTGCGTCGCCATCGCAAATCCCCAAATTCGATCAAAATTCTCACTTATCCCCTCATTCGCAGTGTGACACTGAACGGGAGCGGAATGTGTGTTTTAGGTAAGCAACGGCATTACTGCATATGTCTGAGGAATTTCTTAACGCAGCCGCTCCCATTTGCTTTTCCAATGTTCATTAAAATGCTGGAGGCTATAAACCTCAGAAGGCAAACTACGACACAGCGAGAAATAACAACGTTCTGTTAGTAGTTCTTCCCATTGCCTAATCAAACTTAAAGTAGAGCCAGGTTCTTCCTCCCATTTCTTGTAAGGTTGTCCGTCCCATCCTTTAGCCTCAAGAAAATCTTGCCATTCACATTGCTCAAAGTTAAGTTGGTGGTCTTCAATCACAGACCGAATAGCTCCATAGCCACGGGGCCCTTCACCGTTATAACCAAAGCTCGTACCCCAAACATTTATAACCGCAGTAAAATTGCCAATAAAATTAGGATTTTTGAAAAATGCAATGAAGGTGCTTTGACTTTCTTCATATTTCCTGTACAAATGCAAAACCAGAATCAAATTATCGGGGGAATCTTTAATAAGCTTGATAATCGTACCAATTCCTTGCGTGGTCTTTGCTAAGGAAGGGATTACGACATTAATGGCACTCATACTTGCTCCTTGTTGCAAAAAATATTTTTATATTTTAACTGATCCACAAAAATAGCACAAGCAATTATAATAATGTAGCGAGCGGCGGAAAACATGGATTAGAAAAAACTGCCTTAGTTTGTAGCCGTAGGGTGCGTCGCCATCGAAAATTTACAAACAAGACCGACAATCTCGCAGCGACGCACCACACAATAGTTAGGTGCGTCGCTCAAAAACTTACAAATTCCAGCGAAGTTTCGGCAGCGACGCACCCTACAAAATACTTTCGCTCTGCCTGGTAACGAGTAAATAAATTAAGTCGCCGAGGGAATTGTGATATCAACAGATTGCACTTTTACCGAAGTTCCCAAACTCGATAACGGCGGTTGAATTGCCGCCGTATTTCCCACTACTAATGTTACCAGATTCTCCGGTTTCAAATAAGTCTTGGCTACGCGCTGCACGTCGGCAATTGTTGCTGCTTCGATGCTGCGGCGGTAGCGAAAAATGAAATCTTCGGGATAACCGTAGTATTCGTAGCGCATTAATCGCGACAAAGTTTGACTGGGATTTTCAAATTTGAAGATGAAAGAATTCAGGGTGGAATCTTTAGCAAAAGCTAATTCTTCCGGGGTAATTGGTTCGGTGCGGATACGATCGATCTCTGCCCAAATTGCCTGGATAAACGGTACTGTGGCGTCCGATCGCGTTTGGCCTCCAGCGAAAAACACCCCCGGATAGTCAAACCTCGGACTCCAAGCCGCGTATACTGAATAAGCTAAGCCTTGGCGAGATCGCACATTATTAAACAAACGACCACCGAAACCGTTGAGAACCCCATTCATTACGTCCAAAGCACCGTAATCTGGACTGCTGAGCATTCCGCCCAAATGTCCCATTTGCACGTAACTTTGACTTAATTGCGGCTGATTTACCAAAAATATGCCACCGCCATTTGCTGGTGATACCGTTGGTAGCGGAGGCACTTCTGCACTTTGACTCGGTTGCCAGTTGCCAAATTTTTGCTCGACGAGCGATCGCATTTTAGCTGTATCAAAGTCGCCAGAAATACCCAAAATCATATTCTTGGGATGGAAATATTTCTGGTAGAAACTCACCAAATCGTCGCGGGAAATATTGGCGAGGGTTTTGTATTCTACCGTGCGCGCGTAAGGACTGCGAGATCCATAAATTAATTTTTGAAACTCGCGGCCGGTAATACCGTCAGGATCGTCATTGCGGCGGGCGATCGCACCTTGAGTTTGGTTCTTCGCTAAATCCAACTTTTCCTTAGCAAATATTGGTTCCCGAATCACTTCTGCAAATAAGTCAAACACGGGTTCCAAATCTTCAGCTAAAGCACTAAAATTAGCGCTGCCCGAACTAACATCAATCCCCGTTTCTACCGAAGCTGCTCGCTGTTCTAGCAACTGATTTAATTCATCAGCCGTATGCCGGCTCGTGCCGCCAGTTCGCATCACTTCTCCCGTCAAACCTCCCAGTCCAATTTTATCGGCAGGTTCAAAGCGCTCGCCCGTGCGAAATAGCGCCGTTCCCCCGACTAACGGGAGTTCCCGGTCTTCCATAAGATACACCCGGATGCCATTTTTCAGCTCGAAGCGAGTATATTTAGGCAGTTTAATTTCTGGCACCGCCGGGAATGTTAATTCGTCGTAGTGTTTCGGTGCCGCCGCAAAGGAAGGTAACAAATTAAACGTGCCCAGTGAAACAGTAAAAAAGCAAAGCGATAGCAGAAATAACTTTACTTTTTTCAGTCTCAATTTAGTCCTTTTCATTCTTTCTCCTAAGTTATACATTCTGACAAATGTTGACTGTTCGCTGTTGACTGTTCGCTGTTGGCTGTTCGCGGGAAAGCTCACCACTGACAACAGATAACTGACAACAGATAACTGACAATTGCCAACTGACAACTGCCAACTGCCAACTGACAACTGCCAACTGCCAACTGACTTCCTTAAAGCGGCAAAAGCTTACCAATCGTGCGATTTTCCGGGCGGAAAGTTGCCTGAGCGACACGCTGAATGTCAGCGGGAGTAACAGCCGCGATCGCCTCCAATTCCTTGAACAAATTTCGCCACGAACCGGTGTTTACTTGATAGTCCACCAGCGCAAATGCCATGCCCATATTAGAATTGAGCGATCGCAACAAATCGGCTCTCGCCTGAGTTTTCACCCGCTCCAATTCCAAAGCAGAAACCGGCTCTGTTTTCAGGCGCTCGATTTCCTTGTTCAAAGCGGAGGCTACTTCATCAACCGTGCGGCCTGGAGCAGTTTGAGCGTAAAATAACATCAAATTCGGATACTTTTCCCCAGGATAACCACTGAAACCTTGAGCAGCCAGCGCCAATTGCTGTTGTTCTACCAAAGATTTATAGAGCCGAGAAGTGCGGCCATCGCTGAGCAAAGAACCAATCATTTCATAAACCGCATTGTCGGGATGATTCATCGCCGGTTTGTGGTATCCTTCCAAATACCAAGGTTGAGTTTTTAATTTCAGCGTGACTTCCTGAGTTTGCGTTTGGGGAGGTTCGACAATTTGCAATTCTGGAGGCGCTGGTGAAGCCTTGTAACGGCCGAAATAAATTTGAGCGAGTCGCTTCACCTCCGCAGCTTTCACGTCTCCTACCACTGCCACAGTCAGCTTGCTGGGGACATAGTGAGTATCGAAAAACTTCTGCACGTCGCTGCGGGTGAGGTTTTTAATGTCTTCAGTGTAGCCAATTACGGGGCGACGGTAGGGATGAACAGAGAAAGCTTTGTTGGCAAAAGCTTCAACCATTTGTCCGATCGGAGAATTCTCGGTTCGCAGCCTGCGCTCTTCTAAAATTACCTGTTTTTCTTTGTAAAATTCCCGAAATACTGGTTCTAGAAATCGCTCGGATTCCAGCGACATCCACATTTCTAACTTGTTAGCTGGAAGGCTGTAAAAATACATTGTGGCGTCGGTGGAAGTAGCGGCATTTAGTCCGACTCCGCCTGCTTGTTCCACTATTTTGCCGAGTTCATTGCGCTTGACAAATTGTGAAGCTTCGGCTTCAACTTTGTCAAATTCTGCTTTTAATTGGGCGACTTCTTCAGTTTTGCCGCTGGCTTTGGCTGCTTGCATTTGCTCGAAGAGTTGGTCTTGTTTTTCTAGCAGCGGCTTTTCGGCTTGGTAGTCGGTAGTGCCGATTTTTGGCGTGCCTTTGAAGGCTAAATGTTCCAGATAGTGAGCGACACCTGTTTGGCCGTCGGGTTCGTTTGCGCCGCCGACATCGGCGTGAATCAGAAACGATGCTACGGGCGCTCTGGGCCTTTCGAGTACGATGAATTTCATGCCGTTGTCGAGCTTAAATTCGCTGACTTGGCTGATTACTCGATCGAGCGATGGTTGAACAGAGACTGTTTGGGAGCCGCTAGCGGGGTTGGGGCGGGCGAGGGCGATTTCGGGAGAAATGCCCCACCACAGTAGTACAGCGGCCAGCAGGGAGGCTATGAATCGAGTTTGGCGATCGGGCGATTCCCTACGGGATAGCTTCGCTTCACGGGGTTTTTGGAACTGCGGGGTCATTCGATTTTAGATTTTAGATTTTAGATTTTGGAGTGTCAAACAAAAAAATGTTTGTGCTCGGTGGCCAGAGATTCTTTTCTCAGGATAAAGATTTTTGGAGGCATAAGCGATCTGTTGCGCCGCAGATGTTAGGCTGATACAGCAAATCTCAAAAAGGGTCATTCGATTTTAGATTTTAGATTTTGGATTTTGGATTGTCAAACAAAAAAATGTTTGCCCTCAATGCCAGAGATTCTTTTTAAAACTTAACATCAATTAGTCCCTCAGTCCAGCTCCCGTAGTTCCAAGTAGCCAATTACCCATTGCAAAGCCATGCGAATTTTTAATCAGTCTCCTCCTTCTGAAACAGAAACCAAGAAGCGGATTTTACAAGCCGCTCAGCGGTTGTTTGCCCGCAGCGGATACGACGGCACCACAACTCGCGATTTAGCAGCGGCAGCGGGGGTGGCCGAGGGTACGCTATTTCGGCATTTTGATAATAAAAAAGCGATTTTGATTGAGGTGGCGACGGAAGGATGGGTGGAGTTGCTGACGGATTTGCTGACTGAATTAAGCGAGATGGGCAGTTACAAAGCAGTGGCTCAGGTGATGCGGCGGCGGATGCTGAATATCCGCGAGAATAGCGACATGATGCGGGTGTGTTTTTTGGAGGCGCAATTTCACCCGGATTTGCGCGACAGAATTCAGTTGGAAGTCATCGGAAAAATGAGCGATGTGGCTGAGGCTTTTTTTGAAACGGCGATGGAAAAAGGAGTTTATCGGAAGATGAATCCGAAGATTGTTGCTCAGGTATTTTTGGGAATGTTTGCAGTCGCGGGTTTCAGTCAAAATACGATTATGGAGCCGAATGCTTCGCCGCAGGAAATGCAGGAAATGGCTGAAGGACTCGCCGATATTTTTCTCAATGGGGTTTTGCTGAAAGAGGAATAATTAGTCATTATTTATTAGTTATTGGTTATTTATTGGTTATTGGTTATAACCGACATCTTGCAGCAATATCAATAAGAGGATTTTTCGTGGGGTCGGGCGGGTTTATAGAACCTATTTGCAAGCTTTAAGGCTGTTGGCGAACCCGCCCCTACGGCTAATTGAGAATGGTGCAATATCTCAGTTATAACCAATAACCCGTCACCCATACCCAATCCCCAATTACTCTATAAATTCGTACATTTGCTGTACCCAATTCTCCCGGTTTTTCTGCCATTCATCCGTCACTACTTCCCAAGTTGTATTGCTTTCAAGTTCCAGCAATAGACTTGATACTTCTTCCAGCGTCGATGCTATATGACATTCTTCTACCCAACTTTCACGGATCATTTTCCAGAGACTTTGTACCGCTTCTCGCTGATAATTTGATTCTAATTCAAGTAGCAATTTGGCTAGGTGTTTTTCGTCAATTGCTGCTGACACCTCGCTCATCCAACACTCGCGACGTTCTTTCCATTCTTCCCTCACTGCGTCCCAGTTTAGGTGGGCTTGAAACTCTAACAGTAATTGGCTTAGTTCTACCATATTAAATTTTGTCTTGTTTGCAGTTTGTGCTATTTTTGTACAAATTTTATTGATTGAGAGTGTTGGTTTTTTATAATGAGCAATTTGGCTGAGGCTTTTTGGGAAACGGCGATGGAAAAACAAGTTTATTCAAAGATGAATCCGAAGATTGTCGCTCAGGTATTTTTGGGAATGTTTGCAGTCGCGGGATTCAGTCAAAATACGAGTATGGAGCCGAATGCTTTTCGGCAGCAAATGCAGGAAATGGCTGAAGGACTCGCTGATATTTTTCTGAATGGGTTTGGCAGAAAGATGAATAATTAGTCATTACTCATTAGTCATTGGGAAATTTTAGAGCCTGAAAACGCAATATTTACAGGCTCTGACTCGTCGAAACTACTCGTTAAAATTGTGCATTTGCTGTACCCAAGTCTCGCGATTCTGCTGCCATTCATCAGCCATAGCTTCCGAATTTATATTGGTTTCAAGTTCCAGCAATAAACTTGATACTTCTTGAACAATCGATGCTGCCAGACATTCTTCTACCCAACGGTCTCGACGCTCTTGCCACTGAATATCAACCGATTCTCCCTGCAAGTTTGATTCCCATTCAACTAGCAATTCTGCTAGATATGTCAGGTTAACTGATGCTGCCACACCGCTAACCCAACTTGACCGGCGCTCTTTCCATTCTTTTTTCACTCCTTCCGATTTGAGGTTGCTTTCAAGCTCTAACACTAACTGATTTAGTTCTACCATCTTAAATGTTGGGTTTTTTGTAGTTTGTGCTACAATTTTACCAAAATTTTCACTAAACAGAGTGTTAAGTTTTTTTTAAGATTGCGGTCGCAGTGAAACTACAGAATAGATAACTGAATAATGAGCGATGAATTTACTTTAGATATGCTAGAGATTCCCAGCGGTTGGAGGCGGGGCGAAGGTGACTGGACAGGAGTGGCGGAGGCTCTTGCTAGAGGGGAAACTGTCGAAGTAATTCAAGAAGTTGGTTCTACTTTGTGGCAAAACAGTCTGCCAGAAAAACATTCTTTGTATTGGGATGGGGAAAATCTATCAACTATCAAAGCCCGAATTTGGATTAGTTTCACCCAGAGAAGATTTTCGCCGGAATCTTCTTTGCCAAAAGTTCAGTGGCATCCGAGAGTGTTGTGGATAGGGATAGGTTGTGAACGCGGAACAGGGCGAGAATTAATCGAAACTGCGATTCAAAATGTATGCCGCGGTTATCATTTAGCGGAAAGTGCGATCGCAGGTATTGCTACAATCGACACTAAAGCAGGTGAAGTCGGCTTGCTGGAACTTTGTCAAGCGCGAAATTGGCCGTTAAAAACCTTTGCTGCTGACATTTTAAGTTCCGTAGAAGTCCCCAATCCTTCAAATATTGTAGTCAAACAAGTCGGGACGCCTAGTGTAGCAGAAGCTGCGGCACTTTGTGCGATCGAACTGATATCTTGTACCATTCTCAAGAACAGGCAAGATGCCTGTTCCACAAAGAGTGAATCTGCTTGTGGGGTGGGCATCTTGCCTGCCCGTACAATTCTCAACAACAGGCAAGATGCCTGTTCCACAATTCTCAACAACAGGCAAGATGCCTGTTCCACAAAGACGGAATCTGCTTGTGGGGTGGGCATCTTGCCCGCCCAGCAAAGGCTTTTAGTCCCTAAACAAATATTTCGCAGCAAAAATCCCCCCCTTTCACAAGGAGGGGTTAGGGCGGGTTCTGCGGTAACAGTAGCGGTTGCAGTTTGCCCGATCGAATATCTGGGATAATGTACTACTGAGACAAAGTATTGGCATTCACAAATCGACCAATCAACCCAGAAACGAATGACAACACAATGGAACCCAACAAAGCCGGCCAAAAACCGTTAACCGCAAAGCCGATATTGAACGCACCCGCCAACCACGAAGCCAGGGAAAGCGAAATTGCATTCACAACGAATAAAAACAAACCTAAAGTAATAATGGTCAAAGGCAGCGTCAGCAATGTAAGAATCGGTCTGACAATCGCGTTCACCAATCCGATAACAACAGCAGCCAGCATCGCCGCCGGAAAGCTAACCACCGCAATACCTGGTACAATGTTAGCGGTAATGATCAGCGAAACCGCTGCTACTATCCAAGTTAAGAAAAAACTTAGCATATCTTTTTTTCCATCTCCATCACTATTAATTAAGATTGTAACTGTTTAGTCGATCGACCAAAGTTCGGGATACACTACGAAATACCCACCTTGCGAGAATATCCGACTTATGAAACTCCGGCAACTAGCAGCATTCCTCTTGGCGCTAACTATCTTCATCCTGCCACAGCCAGCCCAGGCTCAATCTAAATATTACGCTCCGCCGTTGTCCTTTAGCAACGCCGAACTGACAAGACGCGATTTTTCCGGTCAAATGCTGCGGGCCGCTGAGTTTTCTAACGCTAATATGGACTTGACTAATTTTTCTAATGCCGATTTGCGGGGAGCAATTATGAGCGCTTCGGTGATGACTCAGGCGAATTTGCACGGAGCCGATTTAACTAATGCCATGATAGATCAAGTTAAATTTACTAAGGCCGATTTAAGCGATGCAATTTTAGCAGAAACAATTTTGCTGCGGTCTACTTTTGAGGGAGCTGATATCACCGGCGCTGACTTTACCGACGCAATTATGGACGGATCACAAGTTAAAGAATTGTGCACAAAGGCAAGTGGGATTAATTCTCAAACTGGGATTTCTACTCGCGATTCTTTAGGCTGCCGCTGATATCATCTCCGGTCAATTACTGATGATTGTTTGTTGGGTGGGGGCGGGTT
>NZ_JAUBTU010000038.1:0-25810 GCF_036705085.1 Microcoleus sp. B6-A1 | reverse complement strand
TTTGAGATTGTTTGTTTGGGGCGATTATGGTTGGTGGAACCCGCCCCTACGAAACCATATTTTGTAGGGGCGGGTTCACCAAAAATATCTAAGGATTACCAACAACTTAGATAAACCCGCCCCCACACCACGAATAATTCACATTAACCTGATATTTGCATTAAATTCCCCAATGTAAATGATGATTGTTTGTTGGGTGGGGGCGGGTTTTTGAGATTGTTTGTTTGGGGCGATTATGGTTGGTGGAACCCGCCCCTACGAAACCATATTTTGTAGGGGCGGGTTCCACCAAAAAGATATAACGATTACCAACAATTTAGATAAACCCGCCCCCACACCACGAATAATTCACTTTGCTTTTTTCTGAGAAGCCGCATAATGCTCACTCATTAACTGATTAACTTCTGGATTGTAAATCCGCAGATAATTCCAGTAATTCTCAAACACCGATTTCACGTATCCTTTCGTTTCAGGAAACGGAATCTTTTCCGCAAAAGCATCCGGGTCACTAAAACTAAACCTCTTCAACCAATCTGCAACTGCATTCGGCCCGGCATTGTAACTCGCCACAGCTAACATCGAGTTATTCTTGTACTCGTCGTGAGTGTGATCCAAATACCACGTACCGAGTTTAACGTTGTCGTCCACATTCTCCAATGAATACTTTTTGAGGCTGATTTGAGCGGCAACCCAAGCTGCTGTTTCCGGCATTACTTGCATTAAACCAGTGGCGCCAACTGATGATTTGATGGCGGGCATAAACCGCGATTCTTGCCGGATTAATGCGGTTACTAATACTGGATTTATTTTGCGTTGTTGCGACCATTTGACAATGGTTTCTAAGTAAGGAAAAGGATAAAGTGCTTGCCAATAAATCGGTTGCTGTCTGAGTTCGAGGTATTGGGTTCTATCATCTGGTTTCTCGCGCTGTCGCAAACTACCAACCATCCACAAACCGTCTAAGTTATCTCCAACTCCTACTCGCATTAAACCGTCGGTGAACTGTTCGGCAATACTTGGTTCTACGCGGTCGATAAACTCTACTTGCCACAGGGTCCAAGCATCCCTATCTTGACCTAATTGATAGAGTTCTTTCAACGCAGGAGAACCCGCAGTTGGTTCGGGGCGCTGAGGCGGCCGCACTACATTGGGAGACAAATCTCGGACTGTGGTAAAGTCGCCGACTGGCCAGCCAAGAAGTACAGCCGATCGCCATGCAAAATATGATTCTGGATAGCGTAAGATCGTGTAGTCAAATGCAGTCTTGGCGTCTTGTTGCCGGCCGAGTTGCTGTGCCCATTTCCCGACCCAAAATGCTGCTTCTGGAGCTTGTTCGCTGTCGGGATTGTGGGTGGTTAATTCTCTCGCCCACTGCCAAGCTGATTTTAAATCTCCGCCTTTGGCAAACTGCTGGGCGATCGTCCACCGCAATTCGCCTGCTTTATCAGAATTATTGTATTTTGTCAAGAGCAACTTGCGGGTATCTGAGGCGGATTGACCACTGCGTGCTTTGTCGAGAAGTTGCGATTTATCTAACAAAGCTTCGGGGGCATAATTGGGGAATTTGCTAATAACTCGATCGAGCAAAACGATCGCTTCTTTCGGTTCGCTCAGCCGCGACAGCCGAATTAAACCCAAACCAGTATCTTCGGCATCGGGAAACTCGCGCACTAATTCTTGATAGGCAATTCTCGATTCCGGGATTTTTCCGTCGAGCCACAAACCGCGAGCTTTGCGATAAAGATTTTTAGCGTTGCGGGGAGCTTTCCCGTAAGCAATAGCTCCTTTGCCATAATCTTGTTTTTCCCAATAGCCAAAGGCAATTTCTTCCCAATCTTCCGGTTTCAAAGAGGCGCTGTTTCGCTGCACCAGTTGTTCCACAATTGTCCCGTAATCTTTGACATAATGACCGTGTTTTGCTACGAGCAGCATCAACTTCGGCTGATTGGGATTTTCTTTTAACTTGCCGAGAGCAATTTCTACGCTGCGGGGATGAGCGGGAAATTCAGTAATTGCCTGTTGCCAATATTCCGGTTTTGACTTGCCTAAAACATATAAAGCTTCCGCTGCTACCGGGTCGCTCGGATAGTTTTTGAGCAGTTCCTCCCAAGCTTTTTGAGTTTTGCCTTTGTCGCCGCTTAATTGGTAGGCTTGCGCCCTTTTTAAGGCAATGTGAGCAGCTAAAACCGGATATTCTTGCTCTAATTTGTCCAATAACTTTAATGCTTTGGCCGCATTTCCTTGCTGGATTAAATCGCTGGCAAGCAGGTAGCGGGCGCGGCTTTGAGGGGAGATTTGCTGCTGTGGGTTTGTACTTGCAGACTGAGTAGCTGCGAGTTCAACTAATTTTGCCGATCGCTCGCTCGGTGACAGCGATACCAGCATCTTGACTTGCGATTCGGAATTCGCTGCCTCCAGGGGCTGCTCGGCCTTCTGGAATGAGCCCAAACCCATCAATTTCATCGCAGCAACCAAAGAGCCGATCGCAATAACGCAAACTGAAACGCTGATTAAAACAGAAAATCGGGCCCGGCGTCGTTTTAGCATGGGAAAATTTAAGAGAATAAGATATAGAGAACCATCGTTTGTCAAAAGCCATCACAGGCAGGATGGGTGTTCCACGCCATCACAGGCAGGATGCCTGTTCAACGAGAAATAAATGTTAAGAGTGGGGCAAAAACGGACAGCCAACCCCCAAACAGATGATTGAGATTGGTGGAAGATCCGATCGCAGGCGGACTTGGCTGATATAGTAGCAGAATTTATTTTGATGTGGAGCGGAGAATTTGTGCGATCGATCTATTTACCCGCACCAACGAAAAACCACAAACCACCCACTGCAAAGTACAATCAAAAATCTAAAATCTAAAGTGTAAATCAAAACATGGAATTTCTAGTCACCGATACGCCCCGCTCTGTTTGGACGGGAGACGCCCTGGCAATTGGTCTATTTGAGGACGGCTTGGAACTCACGGGCGAGCTGGCACAATTAGATGAAAAGCTTGCAGGCACTTTGAAAGAGCTGCTACTGGAAGTAGATTTTAAGGGCAAAGTGGGCACGAGCGCCATCACCCGCGTCGGCGGCAATAATCCCATTCGCAAAATTGCGATCGTCGGTTTGGGCAAAACAGAGGACTTAAAATTAGACACCGTGCGGCAAGCTGCGGGGGTTTGCGCCAAGTTAGCCAAAAAAGAGAAATGCAAAACCCTCGGAATTAGCTTTCCGGTGTGGAAAAACGCGCCGGATTCTACAGCAAGCGCCATCGCCGAAGGTGTAGAACTCTCCCTGAATCAAGACAACCGTTTCAAATCGGAACAGGAAGACAAAAGCCCGCAACTCGAACAAATTCATTTGCTCGGGTTTGCCGGTACCGAAAGTGCGATCGCCCGCGCCCGCCAAATCACTGCCGGAGTCATTTTGGCACGGGAATTAGTCGCAGCGCCGGCAAATTTTGTCACCCCGATTACAATGGCCGAAACTGCTCAAAGTCTAGCTGCCGAATGCGGTTTAGAATTAGAAATATTGGAGCGGGAAGACTGTGAAAAACTTGGAATGGGAGCCTTTCTCGGCGTTGCCCTAGCATCGGATTTACCGCCAAAATTCATCCATTTAACTTACAAACCAGAAGGCACACCGCGCCGCAAAATAGCAATTGTCGGCAAAGGATTGACCTTTGATTCTGGCGGTTTGAACATCAAAGGTGCGGGCAGCGGCATTGAAATGATGAAAATAGATATGGGCGGCGCTGCGGCTACTTTAGGAGCGGCAAAGGCGATCGGACACATCAAACCAGATGTGGAAGTTCACTTTATCAGCGCCGTCACTGAAAACATGATCAGCGGCCGCGCCATGCGCCCTGGAGACATCCTTACAGCTTCCAACGGCAAAACAATTGAAGTCAACAATACCGACGCTGAAGGTCGTTTAACCCTGGCTGATGCTTTGGTATTTGCTGATAAATTGGGAGTTGACGCAATTGTCGATTTAGCAACTCTAACCGGGGCCTGCGTAATTGCTTTAGGCGACGATATCGCGGGTTTGTGGAGTCCTCAAGATAGCGTCGCCGCCGAAATAGTCGCCGCCTCAGAATTGGCAGGCGAAAAATTTTGGCGAATGCCGATGGAAGAAAAATATTTTGAGGGATTGAAAGCATTGCACGCCGACATGAAAAACACAGGCCCACGTCCCGGCGGTTCGATTACGGCGGCGCTATTTTTGAAGCAGTTTGTGAAGGATACTGCTTGGGCCCATTTAGATATTGCCGGCCCGGTTTGGACTGACAAAGAAAATGGCTACAATGGCCCTGGGGCTACTGGTTTTGGAGTTCGGACTTTGGTGCATTGGGCGCTGGGCGGTGCTTAATTGTGGATTTCCAGCGGAAAAATTGAGATTTTCTCTGCCTTAAAAGTCTGCTAGTCCATCTGTGAGCCAGGGGTTAAAAACCTCTGGCTCACTGCTTAAGTAATCTAAAAGAAAATTTAATAGCGATCATTAACAATTTAAATGTTTCTGAAGCAATCAGTACGCGAACCTATGTATTCCGTCACAGGGAGCAAGGTAAGCGTTGCTAGCCGTGACGCTCACCATTGCTCATACTTGGGCAAAGCTTCGTTCCCAGGGCCCAACCTCGACAGTTTTGATATTTCCTGAAAAAATAGCTGTTTCATAAAAAATGAAAAAAGTATATAATTATGTAAATATTTCACTAGCCGAAATCAAATAATTAGATTTGATCTGATTTGCATTGGTACAGATAATTTTTTTCTTGAACTTTATGCAAGAACAATTAACAATTTTTTTTTCCACACTTGCTGTATCTTCTACACTCGCCTGCAACGTGGTGCCGGAGTTGCGATTGTACGCTGTTTTTGACTCGCTGACGGCACTGGCTTATTGCTCGATCGCCCTATCTTTAGTTTATTTTACCCGCAAAGGTTCTCACCGCAGGATTTTCCGGGTGTTTGCCGTTGTTTTTTTTGCCTGGGGCGCGGCTAAATTGACGGAAGTTTGGACGCTTTGGCATTCGATATATTGGCTGTCGGTAACTCTCAAAGCTGCAAGTGCTTTGATTTCTTGGCTTTTAGCCGCAACCGCCCTTGCCCTGATGCCGAAAGCACTTGCCGAGTCTGGTTTAAATCAAAAAGAAAAAGTTCAACAACAGTCGTTAAAACAGGTAGAAGAAAATCAGCACCAACATGATATCCAGAAAGGAGAATTGGCAAAACAATCGATCGATATTTACCCTTCAGATACTATTGTCGATCGCGCTTTAGCTCTCAATTCGCTTAATGAACAGTTAGAAAAAGAAATTGCCGATCGCCACCGAGTTGAGGAAAAGTTGCAACTGACTCAGTTTGCGATCGACCGATCGGCAGATGCGATATTCTGGATCGGGCCCGACGGTAAATTTTTGTACGTCAACGACGCTGCTTGCACTTCATTGGGATATTCAGAAGCAGAATTGCTCTCGATGACCGTGCACGACATCAATCCAGATTTTCCCCAAACTGCTTGGAGTTTGCACTGGAAAGTCTTAAAACGCTGCGGTTCGGTTAATATTGAAGTTCACCACCTCACTAAGTACGGTCGCATTTTTCCGGTAGAAATTACGATCAACCATTTGGAATTTAACGGCAAAGAATATCAGTGCGCGTTTGCTCGTGACATTAGCGAACGCAAGCGGATTGAGGCAGCTTTGCGAGAAAGGGAAGAAGAATTTAGGTCATTAGTTTCTAGCATTCCCGGTGCGGTTTACCGGTGCAGTGCTGCGGGGCGATCGAGCGTAACTTTTATCAGCAGTGGCATAGAAGCTATTTCCGGCTATCCTGCTGCTAACTTTATGCAAAAACCGGTGCAGGCTTTTCCGAGTATAGTTCATCCCGATGACGTTGAGCAGATCGAGACAATTATCGATCGGGCTATTAAGACAAAACAACCTTACATCATCGAATATCGCCTAATTCACTGCGACGGAAATGTGCGGTGGGTTGCAGAGAAAGGTCAAGCCCTTTTCAACGCAGACGGTAAAGTTTTATCCCTCAACGGCGCCATTTTTGACATGACAGAGCGCAAAGCAGCGGAGGATGCTTTGCGGCTCTCCGAGGCGATCGCCAACAACAGAGCCCAGCAGCTAGAAATCGCTCTCAAAGAACTTCGAGAAACTCAAGCTCACCTAATTCATACCGAAAAAATGTCAAGTCTCGGTCAAATGGTAGCTGGAGTAGCTCACGAAATTAATAACCCTGTCAGTTTTATCTACGGCAATATTTCCTACGCCAGCCAATATATCCGAGACTTGTTGCAGCTTGTGGAACTTTATCAAAAACACTATCCTCAGCCCGTGGTAGAAGTTCAAGAATGTATTGACAATATCGATTTAGAATTTTTGAGAGAAGATTTACTAAAAATATTATCTTCGATGAAAATGGGAGCAGATCGCATTCGCGAAATAGTTCTGAGCTTGCGAAATTTCTCGCGTTTAGACGACTCGGTAAAAAAGCCTACCAACGTTCATGAAGGCATAGACAATACGCTCCTAATTTTACACAACAAACTGCGCGCCAGAGGCGACTATCCAGAAATTAAAGTAATCAAAGATTACGGTAAAATTCCTTTAATTGAATGTTATGCAGGTCAGCTAAATCAGGTATTTATGAACCTGCTTAGCAACAGTATTGACGCCTTGGAAGATGCTTGCAACCAAAAAAGGCGAGCGGCAGCCTGCAGCGACGATTGGGAACCAATTATTAGCATTCGCACAGAAGCCCTGAACGAAAATAGTATTTGCATCCGCATTTCCGATAATGCGATCGGCATGACAGAAGACGTGCGTAGCCGATTATTTGACCCGTTTTTCACGACAAAACCGATGGGAAAAGGCACTGGTTTGGGGTTAGCCATCAGTTACCGAATTGTCGCGGAAAAACACGCAGGAGCCTTGATCTGCCGTTCCACCGTAGGAGAAGGTACGGAATTTGCGATCGAGATTCCTTTATAAATTAGTGCGACGGAAGTATCAAGAATTGGGCAGAAGTTATCGACCACTATAAATTGTAAAGTGTGGTGTAAAAAACTTTTAAGTTTCAATAAAAATCACCAAATTGGCTATAATATCAAATCCGGTAGCATCGGAATTATTCATCTCTGTATTCTCTCCCTCTGCGTTCTCTGCGGCCTCTGCGGTTAAATCATTCCGATGCAACCGGAAACGATATAAATTACCAAGGTAATGCTCAACATGGCAGTGAAATTATAAATTCTGTACCTCTACCTAAAGTTGAGTTGACTTCTAGCATACCAGAGTGTTTCTCAACTACAATCTGTCGTGCGATCGCCAAACCCAACCCCGTACCTTTACCCACACCTTTAGTTGTAAATAAGTGGTCAAAAATATGACCTTTTATCTCATCTGCTATCCCTGGCCCGTTGTCAGAAATGCGAATCGTCACCCACTCCTTAGACTTTATTTCTGTCCGAATCCTGATGCAATTGGCTGGGGCTTTAGTCTTCTCTAAACTCGGTTCCCGCTTTAATTCTTCCAGTGCATCAATGGCATTTGCCAATATATTCATAAACACCTGATTTAATTGTCCGGGGAAGCAATCAACTGATGGCAAGTTCCCGTAGTCTTTGACAACTTCAATCGCTGGACGCTGTTCGTTCGCTTTCAATCTGTGTTTGAGAATCAAAATCGTACTGTTAATTCCCTCATGAATATTGAAAGGAACTTTATAATCTTTGTCGGAGCGGGAGAAGGTACGAAGACTGGTGCTGATACCTTGAATGCGATCGCACCCGATTTGCATCGAATTCAACATTTTGGGTAAATCTTCTAAGAGATATTCGATATCGCTCTCTTCAGCTTTTTCTTCAATCTCCTCACCCGGACTGGGAAATTTTTCTTTATAGAGTTGCAAGTATTCTGTAATATCTTTGACGGCGGCGATCGCTTCATGAATATTGCCAGAAATAAATCCGACTGGATTATTAATTTCATGGGCAACCCCGGCCACTAAATTCCCCAACGCCGACATTTTTTCGCTCTGCACTAATTGCAGTTGAGATTGTTCTAATTGGTGGGCGTAGTCTTGCGCTTGTTGATACAATCGCGCATTTTCTAAGGAAATGGCAGCCTGAGTGCAGAGGAAGTTGAGTACGAGGAGACGATCGCGAGTAAACACTCCTTTCGTCGAGCTATGTTCGAGATAAAGTATCGCAACTAAGTTCCCGCGATCGAGAATCGGAGTACATAGCATACTCTGAGAGTGATACTGGAGCGTACAGTCATTCATTAAACCCGGAATATCGGTCTTGCCACCTTCAATAACGACGGGTTCGAGGTGGCGTTTCACATAATAAATCAGCTTGAGCGGAATCACCACAGAGCTATCCAGAGGTTGGGTTTGCAGCAGGGTTGTGGGGGTCTGGTTATCTGGATTGATGTGAGTTATTGCCCGGATTTGCCATTCATCTTGATGGGGGAGTAGCAAAGCACAAGTTTCTGCCCCAGAAGTTTTCAAAATAATTTGGTTGAGGGTGTCGAGTAATTCATCAAGCTGAATTTTACTGGATAAAGCTTGAGCAGCTTGCACAATAGATGCGAAATCAAGGGCATCGGAAATACTCGTGCTACTGGTGGTGGAAGTGTGCGAAGAGTGGCTCATCGTTGCCAGCGTCTCTAGAGGATTAAAGCGAAGTTGGGGCTGATTCAGGATGGGATGAAGTAATTGGGGATAGCGTTGTTCTAAGTCTTCAACTTTGGCTAATGCTCCCCAACGGGCATAACAGTAATATGCTTCCTGCATATAGCTGGCGGCAACTTTTTCTTTGCCCCAGTCAAGGTAGAATTTGGCAGCTAATTCGTTGGCTAGCGCTTCTTCTTGGATATAACCGTTTTCCTTGGCTCCTGCGATCGCGCGATCGTATAACTCTATGGCTTGCCAATTAATCCCTAATACCCTAGCCTTTTCCGCTTCAATTAATTCAGATCTATACCGATTTATTTCTGGTGTATTTTCAGCCCAAAAGTTCATTTTTTCCTGATTAACATTGACTTGTTCCAAGTAGCTTCTTTGTTCATCTACCGTGACTTCAGTATACAGATTTAACAATGTTAGCGAATGGTAAAAATTCAGAATTATGACTTGCATAAAACCAAAAGCCGAGCCGGATTGCTCCTGTGCTAGACTCACATTTTTTAAGGCTTGGCTACTATCGCCCAACAAGTAACCTAGAATAGTTTTAGCCAGATAAAACATAAATAAAACTATTCCCGATTTAGCAGCAATAATTCGGGGCAAACTTTTCTCTTCATCAAAGCTTTTACCGATCAATAATAGGGGATCTGCGGCTTTACCCTGTAAATTCAAACCTAATTGTCGCCATACTTGCGAGAAATGCGTAGAACTTTCTTGTTTAAAGTTAATACAAAAATTACCATAAAATTCTTGTTGCTGGATGGCTGATTCTAAGTTATCTTCCGTAAAAAATAAGTAACTACACAAATTTGCAGCACAATATCCACCCCATTCAAAATCACCTACTTCTAGCCCTGCTTGTAGTCCTTCTCGCAAAGGTTCCACACTATTTTTGGCTGGTTCTTTCCAAGTGCGAATATTGCCATTAAACAAGTTATAAACTTGGGCTTTTAGCTCTTTAGCGTTGAACTTATCTAATAAGTTTAAGGCAATTAAACCTGCGTGATAACCTCTATTTAATTGACCTAATCCTACTAATAATAACCCGTAAAAACCATAGGCAAAAGATGATATTGCTGAATCTCCATATTTAATACACAACTTAATCATGGTGATGATTAATTGCGGAAAAATCTCTGGCTTTGCTACAAATACAGGAGTACAGAGTGTTCTTAAAATTTGCATAGCTGCCAGCTTATATGGATCTGTCATAAGTGGCAAATTATCTAAATCGTCAAGATTGGGTAAATCAATTATTAAATCCTTTTCCAAGTCAATTGTTAGTAAAGAGATTGATAGTTTTTCTAACACTTCTAACCCAATCTCTACTGCGGCAAGCATTTCTATTTGCTGAGCAATATGAATCTGCATTTGTAATTCATAAATTCTCACTTTTTCGAGTAAACTCTTGACTGCTGTCAGCGCCAATTCAGCTAATTTTAATGATTTATCAAAGTTAAGGTTTAAATATTCAGCTTCGGCAGTAGCGATGTAAATATTTAGGGTCAATTCATACTGATTTTGCCAACAGTCTGTTGTCAGTAACTCCATCGCTGTTTGTAAATATACCGTTGCGGCAGCATAAGCGTTAGAAGTTTTGGCTTTCCGCCCTGTCACTAAATTTAATTCGGCTAATTCTTGGCGCTCCCTTGGTTGAACTATTAAATCTTTCCCTTGATTCAAGTGTCTGACAATTTCAAATATTTTTTCATCGCGTTCTACGTCGGCGGAATTTTGTAGTAGCAACTGCCCGATTTTGAGATGAGTGGCTTGCTTTTTGTCATCGGGAATCAGGGAATAAGCCGCTTGCTGGACGCGATCGTGCAAGAAGCGATAGGCAACCGTTCGAGAAATCGGTTGAGAAACATTCTGTTCTATTCCTACATAAAACTTATAAACTTCACTTTGGGGCAAAACCAAACCTTCTTGTAACGCTTTCCATAGCGCCGTTGCAGTTTCAGTTTCAGAACTTTCTAGAACAACTGCCAATGTTGCTAAGTCAAACTGGTTGCCAATGCAAGCGGCTAATTTCAAAACAGACTGAGTTTCTCGGGGCAATTTCTGCAACTGCTGCGCCATAAGTTTCACTACATTATCGGTCAGTGCTGCCTCTCTCACTTTGCTAATATCGCACTGCCAATGTCCCGATTGGATCTCAAAAGTAATCAATTCATCCTGATACAAGGCTTTGAGAAACTGCGTTGCAAAAAATGGGTTTCCTTGAGTTTTTTGATAGATCAATTCTGTCAGCGGTTGTGCCAACTTAGGATCACAAACTAGCGTATCCGCTACCAATTGATTTAAACTGATTTGGGCAAGCGGTGCTAATGTAATAGTGTTGAGTGTGGTTCCTGCCTTCCTCACTTCATCTAAGGTCAACATCAGGGGATGGCTTGGTGATACTTCATTATCCCGATAGGCTCCAAGCAGCAATAGATAACCCAATTGCGACTCATTGACGAGCAACTGCATTAACTTCAGCGATGCCGAATCCGCCCATTGTAAGTCATCCAAAAACATCACCAAGGGATGCTCTTTTGTCGTGAAGACCGCAATAAATTTGTGGAAGAGCAAATTAAAGAGATTTTGAGCCGCAACACCAGATATTTCTGGGGCTGGGGGTTGTTGTCCAATAATCCGTTCTAGTTCGGGAATGACTTCAATAATGACTTGTCCGTTGTCACCGAGCGCTTCGAGAATTTGAGTTTTCCATTCTTGGATTTTGGCATCACTTTCACTCAGTAATTGTGCCATAAAATCGCGGAATGCCTGGACAAATGCCGAGAAGGGAATGTTACGGTTAAACTGGTCGAATTTGCCTTTGATGAAATAGCCGCGCTGCCGGACAATCGGTTTATGTACCTCGTTGACTACAGCCGTTTTTCCAATCCCGGAGAACCCAGCGACTAGCATTAATTCTGATGTGCCATTGGCCACGCGATCGAAGGCATTCAACAGGGTTTGTACTTCGGTTTCTCGACCATAAAGTTTTTCGGGAATCAGGAAGCGATCGCATATATCCCGCGTTCCTAACTCAAAAGTTTCAATGTTTCCAGTTTCTTGGCACTGCTGCAAACACCTTTCTAAGTCATGTTTCAATCCCAAGGCACTTTGATAGCGTTTTTCGGCATTTTTTGCCATCAGCTTCATGACAATATCCGCAACTACCTGCGGGATTTCTTGGCTGTTTATTGAAGGAGGTTTTTTGGCAATATGGCAGTGAACTAACTCCATCGGATCGTCACATTCAAATGGCAGTTTTCCTGTCAGCAGTTCGTAAAATGTAACTCCTAGGGAATAAAAGTCGGTGCGGTAGTCAATACCTCGGTTCATTCGTCCGGTTTGTTCGGGAGAAATATAGGCGAGGGTTCCCTCTAAGACGTTGGGATTTTGAATTTCTTGAGTTTCTCTCGGAAGTAGGGAGGCGATGCTAAAGTCAATCAGTTTGACTTGTTTAGTTTCGGGATGAATCAGGACGTTAGCTGGCTTAATATCTTTGTGGATGACTCGGTTTTGGTACAGTCCGTGAAGGATGTCAGTTATTTGAATGGCTATTTCTAATATTTCTGCTAGAGTCAGCGAGACCTCTTGGGCGTAGTCTCGTAGAGAAATACCGCCAAAATCCTCCATTACTAGGGCATAGCTGTGGCGATAGGAGTCCAAATTGTAGGGCTCAACGACTCCAGGCAGACGTAGATTTTTGGCGATGGTATACTGGTTGCGGAATTGCAGCAGTTCGCTGAAGCTGGGATAGTCTCGATTTAATAGTTTAATGACAACCGGAAGCTGATCTGTTTCTCGGATGGCTCGATAAACTAGGGTTCTCGAACCGCAGTATAGTTGCTCAACCAGATGATATCCCGAAATTCGGTTCGTCAAATCCACTGCTGCACTCATCTGGATTACCCCATCTCAGATATTGACTCTTGTAAGTAAGTATACACTTTTATTGATCTAGTCTGAGGAAAATAAAACTCCGAAATCCCCAGCCTACAGACTCTATCGGTTTTATTCTTTTCACTTTTCAAGAGAAAGATGGCGTTCTATCAAGATAATAGTCTTATCCTTTCATCGGCAATAAAATTGTAAACTCCGTCCCTTCTCCTAATACCGAATTTACCTCGATCGCCCCTCCATGTTTCTCTACCACAATTTGACGAGCGATCGCCAATCCCAACCCCGTACCTTTCCCGACTTCTTTGGTAGTAAATAACTCATCAAAAATCTTCTCTCGCACGGCCTCAGTCATGCCCACACCGTTATCTTTAATGCAAATAATCGCTTGTTTTTTATCGCTTACAACGTCGGTTTTAATGGTAATTTGATTGGCAATTTCTGCATAAGGTTTCCCTTGATTTGATTCCTCCAAAGCATCGATCGCATTACCTAACAAATTCATAAATACTTGATTCAACTGTCCGGCATAACACTCCACTGGTGGCAAATTCCCATATTCCCTAATCACTTTGATTTCTGGACGAGTATCGTTAGCCTTGAGGCGATGTTTCAGGATCATAATGGTGCTATCGATGCCATCGTGGATATTGCAAGCTACGGGATAGTTAGTATCGGCACGGGAGAATGTCCGTAGACTGGTACTAATATCCCGAATCCGCTTCACGCCTTCCCGCATCGAACCTACTAATTTCGGTAAATCTTCCCGGATGTAGTCAAGATCGATGTTCTCAATTTCTTCTTGAATTTCTGGATCGAGTTGCGGATATTTTTGTTCATACAAATCGAGCAATCCAAACAAATCTTTGATATAATCTAAGGCGGGTTGAATATTACCAACCAAAAAACCCACTGGATTATTAATTTCGTGAGCAACCCCAGCCACTAAGTTTCCCAATGCTGACATCTTTTCGCTTTGAACCATTTTTATTTGTGCCTGTTTGAGATCGGTAAATGCTTGTTGAGATTCTTGATACAAACGGGCATTTTCTAAGGAAATAGCAGCTTGAGAAGCCAGCAAATTTAGCACTTCAATGCGATCGCTAGTAAACGCGCCTACGGTCAGATTATTTTCCAGGTATAAAACTCCTATCAACTGCCCTTGATTAAGAATTGGAATGCAAAGAACACTGATCGGCTGGTGCTGTTCAATATAGCGATCGCTCGCAACCTGGGAACTTACCCTAGCATCAACTATTAGCAAAGGTTTCAAACTACGCTTGACAGTGTTAACCAAACTAATTGCTACATCCTTACTGGATTCTAGAGGTATTGATGGTAATAGCTCAGGTTCCTGTCCCTCTGCTACAAGAGCCGCTACCTGTAAATACTGTTTTTGTTTGAGCAATAAGACACACTTAGTGGCGCCAGCATTCGCGATCGCTATTTTTAGGAGAGTAGTCAGGAGTTTATCTAGTTCAATCTCCCCAGAAATGGCTTGAGAGGCTTGGATCAGAGTAGGCAAATCTAGAAAATCAGAGTTGCTGCTAGAAGATTGAGTAGAAGTAATCGTTCCCCGGGCGATCGTTTCCTTAAAGGAACTAAAGGATTGAGCTTGCTGAAGGATAATACCAAGTAGGCGAGGATAACGTTTTTCTAAATCGTCTATTTTGGCTTTAGCTCCCCATCGGGCATAGCAGTAGTAGGCTTCTTGCATATATCCGGCTGCCACTTTCTCTTTGCCCCATTTGAGGTAGAAATTCGCTGCTAGTTCGTTGGCGAGTGCCTCTTCTTGAAGGTAGCCGTTGACTTTGGCTCCAGCAATCGCGCGATCGTAGAGGTCGATCGCCTCTGCTTTGTGTCCTAAAACTCGCTGCTGTTCGGCTCGAATTAAATCGCATTTGTGGGCAAAGTTCATGGGTGCATGAGTTGCCCAATTCGTAAGTTGCTCAAGATCCTTCGTAACCGCTTCACTAATTGGCAAGGTGTTCGTGTTTGCCAGTAGCGTCAGTGCATGATAGAAATAAAAGACTCCATAGAACACAGTTCCGATAATGGCACCAATTGTTTTCTCGGCAATTTGAGCCATTTCCAGAGCTTCTTGGGGTTGCCCAAAATGGTAAGCCAGAATCAATTTATGAGCATAGACGCTCCCGATAGAGTAAGTATCTCCTGCTAATTTATGCTGAGGTAATCGTGTGGTTTCATCGTAAGCTGCTCCAACCAGTTTCTGGGGATCGTCGGCTTCACCTGTCCAATTTAAGACTGCCTGTTGCACAATTTGGTGAAAGTTCAGAGCAGTTGTTTGTTTGAGTTGGGCGATCGCAAGAGCATAGGTTTGCATCTCTTGCCCCAGTTGTAGAAGTTCATTTCCCGCAGCATAAGCGAGTTGACAGCGGTTATAGGCACAGTAAGCGGCGAACTCCAAATCTCCCGTTTCCAAGCCCGCTTGATAGCCTTCGAGCAAAGGCATCAGTACAGTATGAATTGGCTCCTGCCAAATGCGAACAAATGGATAAACTAAATTGAAAATTTTCGCTTTAAAACTCGATGCTTTCAACATTTCCATCAAGGCGATCGCGATATCAGCAGCACGATTTCCGGCTACAATTTCCCCACCAAATGCACAAAGAATTAGTCCATAGGTTGAATAAGCATAGGGTGTTTGGATCGCATTTCCAAACTGAAGTGACAATTCAATTTGTTTGAGTACAATCAAGGGATAGAGTGCTGGCGAACCCATATAGGCTGCTGAAGCCATACTGCTGAGAATATTCATTGCAGCCAGCTTCTGTGGATCGCTCATCCTTGGTGAATTCATTACATCCACACTCATCAGTCGATCGCGAATAGCATTGAGAGCAGGGGCTACCATGTCTTGGGTGGGATGTTCTGGCAACTCAACATCCAACTCTTGAAGGATTGCCCGTGCCACCTGAATTGCCTCTGATAATTGATTGCGGGCAATCAAGGATTGAATCTTTATTTCTAAGGCTTTAACTTGTTCTAGGGGGTTTGACTTATGCTGGAGAAATTCCTCGACGCAAGCATCTACACGCTCAAATGCGCCAATCAGACAGGCTGAATTAGCAGCTTCAATGTGGAGTTCTGAAGTAAGAAGGGGCTGTCTGATCCATTGATCAGAACTGTCAGTGGCTAAAAGTTGCAGCCCTATCTCACAGTATTGAGCTGATGCTGGGTAAGCAGCCGAGAGCCGCGCTTTACGCCCAGCCATAAGATTGAGGTTTGCTACATAGTCTCGCTGCTCCTGTAACACAATTCGATCGATTCCCAAATTAAATTGACTGACAAGCGCAAAAATTTTCTCATCAAGTTGCTCTGGTGAAGTTCGATCGAGCAGCAATTGCCCAATGTTCAAATGGACGGCTTGTTTTTGGTCTTCAGGAATCATGGAATAGGCCGCTTGCTGGAGGCGATCGTGCAAAAAATTATACGTCGCATTGATAGCGGTTTGATTCGTCGATATTATGTCAGTCTGAGTAAAGAACTTATAGACATCAGAAATAGGCAGAATAAAGCCTTGTTCCAATGCTTTCCATAAATCTCCCGCTGTTACTTCTAGGGATTTTTCTGAAACAATCGCCAGCTTATTCAAATCAAACTGCGATCCAATACAAGCAGCTAATTTGATCACATCCTGAGTTGCTTGGGGCAATTTCTGCAATTGCAACGCCATAAACTCCACCACATCATCAGTGATTGCTAAGGCTTTGACTTGGGCAATATCACACTGCCAATGCCGAATATCCCAATTAAAGCTAATTAGCTTATCGTTATGTAATGCTTTGAGAAACTGAGTGGCAAAGAAAGGATTTCCCTGACTTTTTTGATAGACTAACTTTGTCAAAGGTTGGGCAAGGGATGATTCGCTATTCAGCGTATCCGCCACCAACAAATTCATATCTGGTTGGCTTAACGCTTGCAAAGTAATCGTATTCACTGTTGCCCCCGTTTTAACTATCTCATCCACTGTTAAGATAAATGGATGCACGGGAGAAACTTCATTATCTCGAAATGCCCCCAATACTAATAAATATCCTGTATCGATCATCAATAATTGTAGCAAATTCAAGGATGCTGAATCCGCCCATTGCAAGTCATCCAAAAACATCACTAAAGGATGTTCTTTGCTCGTGAAAACTTGCACGAATTTCTGCATTAGCAGATTAAAGCGATTTTGGGCGGCACTTCCTGACAATTCTGTTGCAGGAAGTTGAGCGCCAATTATACGTTCTAACTCAGGAATCACGTCAATCAAGACTTGTCCATTGTCTCCCACTGCTGCTAAGATCTGGGTTTTCCATGTTTGCAGTTGGGTATCCGATTCTGATAGCAATTGACCCATTAAGTCGCGGAAGGCTTGCACAAATGCACTGAAGGGAATGTTGCGTTGAAATTGATCGTATTTGCCTTTGATAAAATAACCGCGCTGACGGACTATGGGTTTATGAACTTCATTGACAACGGCGGTTTTCCCAATTCCCGAAAAACCTGCTACTAGCATCATTTCTGTTGCTCCCAGGCTGACTCGCTCAAAGGCAGCTAATAGTTGCTCAACTTCTTTTTCTCTACCGTAGAGCTTTTCGGGGATAGTAAAGCGATCGCTAATATCTCGCTTTCCGAGTTCAAAATCTTCTATCTTGGCTGTTTTTTGTAACTGAAATAAACACTTTTCTAAATCGTGCTTTAGTCCTAATGCACTTTGATAGCGTTTTTCGGCATTTTTCGCCATCAGCTTACTGACAATTTTCGATAAAATTAGGGGAACTTCGGGATTTATTTGATGGATCGGTATCGACTGTTTTGCGAGGTGACAATGCACCAATTTCATCGGATTATCCGAGATAAATGGCAAATTTCCTGTCAACAATTCATAAAAAGTCACACCCAGGGAATAAAAGTCACTACGATAGTCAATGCCTCGATTCATCCGTCCTGTTTGTTCGGGGGAGAGATAGGCTAATGTTCCTTCTAAGATATTAGGGTTCTGGATTTCTTGGGTTTCTAGTGGTAGGAGGGATGCAATACTAAAGTCAATTAGTTGAATTTCTTGGGTATCGGGATTAATGAGAATATTAGCGGGTTTAATATCTTTGTGAATGACTCGGTTTTGGTAGAGATAGTGAATAATGTCTGTTAGTTGTATGGCGAGTTGGAGAAATTCTGCTAAAGGTAAAGCTGGAGATGGTTGGGTTTGATTTGTTGCTGTTTGGAGATAAGTAGATAGGGAGACTCCGCCAAAGTCCTCCATTACTAGGGCATAGCTATTCTGGTATACTTCCAGCGTCAGGGGTTTGACGATGTGAGGGAAGTCGAGATTTTTGGCAATGGTATATTGGTTGCGAAACTGGACGATCTCGTTGAAGGTGGGGTATTCGTTTCGCAGCAGTTTGATGACGACTGGGTATTGATCGCGGGTACGGATGCCTCGATAGACTAGGGTACGTGTACCTGCATAAAGTTGCTCTGTAATCTGATAACCTGACAAATTTGCGATCGCATCCATAACTTGTTGACCCTATATTATACAACAGTTAAATTAAAAATTCCATTCCGTTCCATTGTATTTTATTATTTGACAAAGATAGCGATCGCCAACTCTGCACCCTCGCTAGGGACAGAATTAACTGTAATTTTTTCCCTATGTGTATCAACTATTATTTGACAATCAAGCAATTTGGTCACAAGCCCCCGGATTCATCCGTGTACCTGTGGAAAAAGCTGCACCTCCACATCGCAAGCCCTCGGACTCATCCGTGCGAGCAATCTCAAATCTTAAATTTCAAATCGTATGACGTGCGATCGCTAATTCTCAACCAGTTCATTTCCCTATGCTGCACTATTTGCGCTATGTTATGTATAGTATGGTTGCGTAATTTCTGATGGTATCAGAAAACAATAATTTGTAATTTCTAACCGCAAATATACGCAGATAAACCAGGATATAGAGTTGAGCTTATCTGCGTAGATTGACTTAAATCTGCGGTTTTATTATTCTTTATTCCCCGTAGTGGCCGCCGACAACCTTACCCCGAAACACAACATAATTGTAGATGTTGTAAAAAATCATAATCGGGATCAGAATGCCCATAAACACAATCATAAATACCAGGGCGCTGGGCGAAGCTGCGGCTTGGTAAATCGTGATTTGCGAGGGAATAATGTAGGGAAAAACAATCAATCCCAAGCCGATGAAAGTCAGCAAAAAAATCAGAATCGTCCAGACAAACGGCGTGCGTTCTTCTTTGCTTGCGAGACTTTTCAGCAGCAGTCCCACCAACAGCACTCCCAACAAAGGAATCGTGGCAAAGACATAAACTAGCGGTTTCTCGAACAACCTGGATCTAGCAGTTTCGTAAAAAATCGGAGTGGCGATCGTAATTAAAATCGCTCCGATTAAAGTTGTCACCGCCGCAATTTTAGCCGTGCGATAGTGATTTGTTTGCAGTTCGCCCTCCGTTTTCATAATTAGATAGGTTGAACCGATCAAAACATAGCCTTGAATCAGCGTCAAAGCAACCAAGATCGATCGCCAATCCAGCCAATCCCAAGTAGTCCCCACAAAGTGACCGGCTTCATCAACCGCAATGCCTTCGAGCACCGCACCTAGGGCAAATCCTTGAGCTAAAGCTGCTAAAAAACTGCCAGCACCAAAGGCATAATTCCAGAATAATTTGCGATTAGAATGCTCGCGAAATTCAAAGGCTACAGCCCGAAATATCAAACCAAAAAGCATCATGCAAATCGGTATGTACAGCGCTGTCAAAATCGTGCCGTAAGCGAGAGGAAATGCGCCAAATAAAGCGCCTCCCATTAAAACCAGCCACGTTTCGTTCGCGTCCCAAACGTTGCCTAAACTCGTCATTAAAATGCCCCGGCGTTCCTCGTCGGAAGCAGTCAGAGAGAGGATGCCTACTCCTAAGTCAAAACCGTCTAGCATGACATATAGCAGGAGAAACAAAGCCAAAACTACAAACCAAACTTGTGGGAGAAAATGCTCCAAAGCTTGCATAAAATCTCCTATTGTTGTGCTTCTAAGGGACGTTGATCGGGAATGTGTTCTGCGGGTTGACTTTCGATGGCAGGTTCATTGTCTAAACCAGGCACAGGCAGACTTAAATTAGGCCCTTGGCGGATAATTCGGCTGCCAAAATACAAGGCACAAACAAACAAAAAGCTGTAAATAACTGCAAAGAAACTAAGAGAAGTTAGAACATTGCTGGCGGGGATGTTTGACACCGCATCAGCAGTGCGAATTTGCCCGTATAAAGCCCACGGTTGTCTGCCGACACAGCGGACAATCCAACCCGATTCTACAGCAATATATCCCAGGGGAGCAGCTAATACCCAAGCGCGCATCAGCCAAGGTTGACTGCTAATATTTTCAGCAGAAAGTTTGCCTCGCATCCACTGAATTATACTGAACAGCATCAGTCCTAAAAAGAAGAATCCAATCCCGGACATGATGCGGAAACAATAATAGATTAAACCCACCATCCGGGGTCTATCTTCTGGCTTCCATTCCTTCAATCCGAGTACGGGTTCGGAGAGTTTTTGTTTGAATTCCAGAACGTAGCCTAAGCCATTAGGGACACTAATTTCCCAGTCATTTTTTTGGGCTTTTTCATTAGGCAAAGCTAGCAAAGTCCAATCTGCGGACTCTCCCGCTGGTGAAGTTTCCCACTTAGCTTCGATTGCTGCTAATTTAGTGGGTTGATAGTGATAGACTTGTTCGGCGCTCAAATGTCCGATGTATATCTGCAAAGGTGCAACGGCGATTGCTGTCGCTATGGCAATTTTTAAAGACTTGGAAAAAAAGGCTTGGTTGCGCTTATTGAGAATGTACCAAGCGCTAATTCCGCCAATGACAAACAGGGAAGTTTCTAACGTCGCAAAAAACATATGAAGAATGCTGTTTAATGCGAAGGGGTTCATAATTGCTTGAAAGTAATCGCTGACAATAAACTTGCCATTGACCATTTCTCCGCCTGCAGGAGTTTGCAGCCAAGAGTTAGCGACTAAAATCCAGACTGTGGATAGGTTAGCGCCGAAGGCTACCATGATTGTAGCGAAATAATGGACGATCGGGTTAACGCGCTCCCAACCAAACAGCATAATGCCTAAAAAGCCGGCTTCTAGCATAAATGCCATTGAAGCTTCAAAGCCTAAAATGCTGCCAAAAAAGTCACCTACTGCTTCGGAAAATGGTGCCCAATTCGTGCCAAACTGAAATTCCATCGGAATTCCTGAAGCTACTCCAATACCGAAGTTGAGGACGTAGAGTTTAGACCAAAAACGAGCGTGATGGTAGTAGTCGGGATTGCGAGTTTTCAGCCACATTCCTTCAACAATTACCAGATAAATTCCCATTCCCGTAGTCAGAACTGGCCACAGCATATGGAATATGGCGGTTAGCGCAAATTGCATCCGTGATAGGGCCACGGTGTTAGATAAGATATCCATCGTTATATCCTTTGCTCAGTTCAAAAGAGGTTTGTTTCCACGAGATCAAGAATGGACACTGGTTATAATGTAGTGTAAAAATTTGTGACAATTTGTAGAGTTGGCAATTTTTAAGGTTTTATACAGATTTGGGTTGTATTTTCTGGTATGTTAAAATAGGTAGATTATGATTTGCCTTTGGGTGGGGGCGGGTTTGTGAGATTGTGGGTTTTAGGCATTTATTGGCAGGTTTACCCGCCCCTACAAGATTTATGTTCGGTGAGGGAAAGATTATCTTAGCGAACCGTGACTGTATAACTCAGTTTAAAGGGTTTAAAATTAGCTTTGTTTTTGGCTGTTCCGCTCAATTCAAGTTCGTAAATTCCAGCCTTGGGAAACACGATATCAGCTCCCGGAATCCCTTGATATTTCTCGGCAGATATGGCGGTTAAAAGCGGCTGCATCAGCGGCTTATCCCCCTCTTTACGATTTTTAGGATAAACAGCCAATTTGCAATTACACTGCTCTAGCGGGATAATTTGACCGCCCCTGCGAGTCAGCGCAAACCACACTCTCGCAGGCTGTCCGGCGCGGGGATTGTGGTTGGGTTCTAGGTGAAAGGTAGCGGCTACATCTCCCGATACTTCGACTTCGTGCGCCAAAACTGAAATCGAGTTTAACTGCGGCGCACTGGGAATTGTTGCTTCTACTAGCACTCCCAAAAATACTAACAATCCTAAACTTTTACTTTTGTTTGACAGGGGAAACATAGAAATTTTCTAGTGATAAAACTGACCAAAATAAGCGCGATCGCACAAACATAACTAATACCACAACCACCGCTAACACGGCTGTCAGCAGTTGATTGTGCAACTTCCATTCAAAGCCGCCGAGATAGTGGGAACCGATGAGTGCCGCGTGTACAGCGCACAGCAACAAAGCTGGAACGCTTAACAGGTGAAGCATTCGCCACAGCTTGCCTAAAAAATTTTGAAGACGATCGCAACTTGTAACCGCCGCCGGCAACATCAACAGCAGCGCCGTCATCCCAGCCGCCATTCCCAACTGATGCTGCGGCAACATAAAAGATAGCGCGTCAAAATTCCATTTCAGCGTATGATCCAGCATATGAAACGTGTGGGCGACTGCTAGGACAAACGCGCCCACACCCAAGGCGCGGCGGTAGCGCAGCAGTTGCGGTAAAAACTTGCTCACCGGACGCGCCAACAGTGCTAGCATCAAGCACAGCAGCGCTGCGTGGCCAGTAAAATCAACCATTTCATCGGTTCGCAGCAAGGTAAGAATCCCGATCGATATCGTCACCCACCCACCCGCACGAAACAGTTGACTGCGCTTGTCCGCGCTCAATCTGCCAGCAAAAAAACTCACTCCCAGCATAGTTGGCAAGGTGCCGAGTCCAAAAGCCAGCATCGTCGCCGCACCCAAAACCGAATTTCCCGTTTCCGCCGCCTTAATCTGCGCCGCATAGAGGAAACCGCAGGGAATCAAACCCCAAAGCAAACCCAAAGCAACCGGCACCCACCAGTTTTTTTGTGCCGAAAGCTTGCTCATTGCTTGTCCGACTCGATCGTGCGACATTGGGTGCAGCAGCGGCAATCCCGGCAGCAAGTTCGGTTTAATTTGCACTACTCCGAACCAAATCAGCATGGTGCCCGTCAGAAGTGCGATCGCCCGCCGCAATTCGCTACCCGTACCTGCCAAAAGTCCGCCAGCAATTAACACCGAACCCAGTCCGCCAATTGCAGCACCAACCAAAGCGTAAGCAGCAATTCTCCCCAAATTTAGCAGCAAATGAAAGCGGAAAGCAGCTAATTTATCGTTGCCGGAATTAGAAAGAGAAAACGCCATTGTCAGCGGGCCGCACATCCCAGCGCAGTGCCCGAAACTACCGAGAAATCCTAAAGTTGTCATTAGCAGGATGTCTAGCATATTGAGTCATGCGGTTCTAGATTTTAGATTTGTTTTTACTGCTTACCTATTACCCCATGCCCAATGCCCAATTCCCCATGCCCAATTCCCAATTACCCATTTTGAATGCCCATCGCTAAAATTCCCAAAATTTTATCAACCTGATTCAAAAAATACTCCAATAAATCTATTTGAACTGCTTGCCCTTCCAGCATTAAAAACTTCCAAATTTCTCCCGTTGTCACAACCCCATAAATCCTCGATACCTGATTTCCCTCCCGTTCGTTAAACAGTTGAGCTGCATACATTTCCGCTACGCACTCACCCAACCCAGCATTAATATTTTCCTTTTTAGCCTCAACGATTAAAATCGCCGGCGCGCTAATAATCAGGAACTCTACCGATCGACTGATCAGAAAATCGCAACTGCCGTTTAATCCCAAGTCGCTGTCAACCGTAAAATCGACTCCCGAAAACAAACTAATGCGATCGGGAAACTGTTTGGTAAGTTCCAGTAATATCGGCGTAATGATCATTTCTGAGCGTGATTTTTCCGTATTACTCGCCAGAGCAAAAGGAACATTATAAGCTAAAGTTTCTGTTAAATGATTGCTGCATTCTAAAGCAGGTACGGCCGAAAACAAATCTTGCCTCGGCGAAATCGTTAAATTCAAAGCTTTTTTGACGCTTGCCAAACTAAAATCGCTGTAAGCCATACATTTTACCCTTGATTTTTCACTTTCTTAGGACTTACGCAATTGACACATAGAGTATGGTGCGTCTGAGATCTCAACCATTAATAATCGCTCTCTAACGAAAGCCTGACGCACCCTAGGATCGTGGATTAAATAACTTCGTAGGTTGGGCCCGTGGAACGAACCCTCCGTTTCACTCCGCCCAACAATCAAGCGTGGCGTTGGGTTTCGTGCCTCAACCCAACCTACAAAAAATGCAAGTTATTTAATTCTCATTCCCTACAAGTCTAATGACAAATGACTAATGACTGATGACTAATAACTACTTTTGTGCTGGATGCGCTGCGGCGGGTGATGCTGCACCCATTTGATTAATAGCAGCAATTAGCTGATAAAGCCGCCCTAAATCCCGCTGGTTGAAATGCAAAACTAGGCGGGGCAGATCGAAAGTTGCATCTCCAATTTCCGGTTCCAAAGCTTGACTTTTTTCAATTTTTCCGGTGACAACAATATCGCGAAAATCAGTATTTAGCCGATCGACATTCTCCTCAGAAAGCTCTGTTTTCAAGCGAATTACCAATTTTTCGCGCACGTACCGGCAGGAGTGATAAACCAGATAAAAACTACCGATCGCCTCGCAAGCGACATTTATATCGTCCGTAATCGTATACAGGCTGCGATCGTCGGGTGAAATCAAACCCCTGCCCCGCAATTGTTTTTGCACAAAATAATTCCAATCGTGCCAATAATCTCCTCCCGGTCGATCGATCAATACCAAAGGAGCCGGCCCGAACTTGCCAGTTTGAGTCAAAGTCAGACACTCAAAAGCCTCGTCCAGAGTGCCAAAACCGCCCGGAAACAGAGCTAAAGCATCGCTCTCCCGGAGAAAAAATAACTTACGAGTGAAAAAATATTTAAAATTGAGCAATTTGGGATCGCCGGCAATGAAAGGATTAGAACTCTGCTCGAAAGGTAACTGAATGTTCAGACCAAAAGAACGTTCAGCAGTCGCCCCCTCGTTCCCCGCCTGCATAATTCCCCCGCCGCCGCCAGTAATCACCATAAACCCCTGCTGGGCGATCGCCCGCGCAAAGTCTCTGGCCATCAAATATTCTGCCGATTGCGGTGACACCCTCGCCGAACCAAAAATCACAATTTTGCGAACGTGTCGGTAAGGATAAAACATCTCAAAAGCGCTCTCCATATCTCGGAGCGACGCCGCAATAATTTTCCAGTCTAGGCGATCGAGCTCCTCTCCGGCCATTTGCACTATAGTAGAGAGCGATCGTTCGATCCACTCAGAGTGCTTTAACATTGGGAAGCGATCGAGCAAATCGATCAATTCAGCTTGGAGGGACTCAAAACCTTGACCAGACCCAGAACGAATCATGAATTTTTCCGAAACGATAACAAATTGTCGCTACCAAAAATTAAGGGGCAAGCCAAAGTTAGAAGCCAATAGCCACCAGCAAATTGCCCTGCTGACCACTAATAACTTTTCCCGTAGCTTTGCCCCGGTTCTGAAGCGAGTTAGCTTTCGCGGCCCACAAAGAACAGCGCGAAACCGCTCGCAATTCAGTTAAATGTACTTTTCCAGAGTGTTGGCTAGAGTAGTTTTCGGAACTGCCCCTACCACCATATCCACACGTTGACCCCCCTTAAATATCATCAGCGTCGGAATGCTGCGGATACCGTATTGGCTGGCCACGTTAGGATTCTCGTCGGTATTAACTTTTACTACCTTGACCTGCCCTTCATATTGCTGGGCAATTTCGTCTACGACGGGTGCCACCATCCGACAGGGCCCGCACCAGGGAGCCCAAAAATCCACTAGAACTGGAACTTCGCTATCGAGCACTTCCTGCTTAAAGGTAGAGTCGGTTACTTGCGCGGCTGCTGACATCCCTAGCCATCCTTGTAAATACTATTTCTCGGATAACAAGTCTAGCAAAAAATGTAACCACTTGCGTCAATCGATTTTAGATTTTAGATTTTAGATTTTAGATTTTAGAATTGAAGCATTGACCCCACGGATAAATTCGGGGGGCAAGTTTCCTCGGATACAGGTTTTTTATTTCTGGGTCCTGAGTCTGCTTTCGGAATGAATCCGGGGGCTTGTATCCTGGATGCTT
>NZ_JAUBTU010000037.1:4427-64848 GCF_036705085.1 Microcoleus sp. B6-A1 | reverse complement strand
CAAGTTACATCGTCAAATATTTTTAACTGGTTTACACACTGCTGTTATTGTACCTCATCTTTCTGAGAAAGGCTATATCTACCGTATTTTGTATGACTAAAACTACTAAATCGGAACCGTCAGCCCGATTGGAGGCTCGTATCAGTCCAGAGATTAAAGCCCTTTAACAAAAAGCCGCTGACTTAGAAGGACGTACCTTAACAGATTTCGTCATCGCCAGCGTTCAAGCAGTCGCTTCCAAAGTTATTGAACAGCACCAAAGACTGAAACTTGACCTTGACGACAGCGAGGCTTTCGTGAATGCCCTCCTGAATCCAACCCAGCCGAATCAAGCTCTCAAAGCAGCAGCTTTGCGCTACAAAAAAGTAAGGGTGGCAACTGATTGAAGCTAACAATAATTATGCTTTTTCAGGAACGCTTTCATTGCATCGGACAAAGGAGTCTCAACATGGAAATTTCCAAATTCATTAATAAACTTAGCCCATGTAGCTGATAGCAGCCCCTGTCTTCGCAAGTATGGATGCAACCAAATCCACTGGAGCGCGTAACCTGAAGAGCGAAGTCTAAAGCAGCACGCTCCAATACAGGGTACTTTAAATTCTTTGGAAAAGTGTTGAGCTTCCGGCTCAATCCAGAGAAATGCAACATGATTGGGGTCTGTTTCTTCGCCTTCATAACCGTACTGAACAAAATCATACTTAAACTCACGACGGAAAAACTGTGCTATGCGATAAACGGCTTTGCGATAGGTTTTGGGAGACTTGGCAGTTACCTTAATTGGATTAAATAGATGATTGCCACTGATTAAAGGGCAAACTATATCAGTAGCTTCAGGATTGATTGCACGCATTGATTCGATTTCGTGGGTTTGGTGTTTTTGAAACTGAATATATCAATTGTAATTGAGAAAACCTCTTTATATACTGCGGAAGCGACTGCAAGATTAATTCTCGGTGTTGTTAAAACCCGATCGCCCATCCCACTCTCCAACCCCAACCCCAACATCCCCCAAAACTTCAATTACTACCGGATCAGCGCTCAAAGTACCCGATATCGACTACAGTAAACACAAAATATTATTGGCGGTAATTAGAGTGATTGAGACTTTAGCAACAGGAGTCGCAGCAGCCGGTTCGCTGCTAGCATTGGGCGGGTTAGGCCTAGAGTTGAACTATCGCCGGACTGGAAGTGCAAATAAACTAGAACTAACAGCCGGAGAATGGCACTTAGCCATCTCCGAACCCAACCGCTATCTTTTAGTCGGGGAAATGGAGTTCCGCAACCTGACACAGCGGTTTGAGATTATGTTGCCGGAAGTGCGGGCACAGGTGAAACTGCTGTCAGACGGAAGTTTGGATGGCGTTACTTCCGAGACAAAGGTGATTCCTTGCCACAAAGACGCAGCAGCCAGAGCAGACGATTACTGGTTCGGCTATATTGTTAAAGCCCAAAAAAACACGAAAATCAAAGTTTCTGTAGACATTCAAGGGCAAGATTTAACCAAATTGCAGTCAGCTTGGGTGCAAATACATTACGTCACCTACGGCCCAGGCGGCCGCATCCCCAAAGTCCGTAACGTAGTAGTTCCCCTGCAATTTCCCAACTCGGAGACAGTACCTAATGCCCGAAATGTCGGAGTTGCCGAAGTTTTGCCGATTCGCACCCACATCCTGACGGAATTGGACAATCCCGTCGAAATTGTCAAGCGGTACGTGCTGCCGCGCGCCCAGAAAGGCGATATTGTCGCCCTGGCAGAAACTCCCCTAGCTTTGATGCAGGGACGCTATCGCCATCCCAGCGAAGTCAAACCCGGATGGGCGGCAAAGCGAGTGTGCTTGTTTTTCTTGCCGATGTCGAGTTTGGCCACGGCTTGCGGAATGCAGACGTTGGTTGATGTAGTAGGCCCTTGGCGCGTAGTAGCAGCATTTGCGATCGGCGCTGTGGCTAAAATATTCGGTAAACCGGGAGTCTTTTACCAACTTGCAGGGGAACAAGCCAGACTGATTGACGACGTTACCGGGACTTTGCCTCCCTTCGACCAATTTATTGTCCTAGGCCCGGACAATCCCCAGCAAGTTGTAGAAGAAATTCAACGAGAAACCGGACTTGCGGCGGCGATCGTAGACGCTAATGACTTGAAAGCAGTTAAGATATTAGCAGCGACCTCCGATTTATCGGTAACATTCTTAGAGCAAGCCTTGCGAAGCAACCCCGCCGGGAATGCTGACGAGCGAACACCGGTTGTTGTAATTCGACCTCTGCCACAGAAATCTTGAGTTGAAAACAGAAAATTAAAAATTCAAAAAGATGATTTGAAATTTTTAATTTTCGATCGCGCAAGAAAGGGAGAAGAATCAAAAGTTATAAGTTTTGAACTCAAAATTTACCCATTCAACACTCAAAACTTCTCTAACTCTTCCCCTTTCTGAATTTTTATTTTTAAATTTCCATTATCCACTTTTATGCTATGACTTCATTTCCCTCCCAAAACCAAAACCAGGTTGTGATTCGCCCGTTTCAGTATCGCGACATCGAGGTGATGGAACAACTGTGCGCGGAAACAGCCGAAGAGCCAGAAAACAGCAAGGGCGGAAGCTGCGACGTGGTACTAGGTAGAAAGTTGCAGCAGATTCGCCGCTGGTACGGACTACTAAAGATTTTTAGCTTGTTTCCCAACCCTTGTCAGTCCCTGTTCCGGGCCCACGTTGCCGAAGAAGAGGGGAAAGTTAAGGGCATAATTCAGATTTCTCCTTTCAACCGCACCCGCAGCACTTGGCGGATCGATCGCATAGGAGTAGACCCGGAAGCCCGCAGCAAAGGAATTGGTTCCATGCTGCTGCGGTACTGCTTTGAGGCAGTCTGGGAGGCGCGGACGTGGCTGTTGGAAGTGAATGTCGGCGACAAAACTTCCTTGGCTTTATATCGGCAAAACGGGTTTCAGCCTTTGGCCCAGATGACTTACTGGACGATCGCCCCAGAACGCCTGCAAGAAATGGCTTCCTCGACGCCAGATTTGCCCAACCTGCTGCCGGTGAGCAACGCAGACGCTCAGTTGCTATACCAACTGGATACCGCGTCTATGCCCCCGCTGGTGCGCCAAGTATTCGATCGCCACATTCAAGATTTCAAAACCAGTTTTTTCGGCGCTTTAGTCGAAGGTGTCAGACAGTGGCTGGCCAAAACCGAGGTAGTCAGCGGCTACGTGTTTGAACCGCAGCGCAAAGCCGCGATCGGCTATTTTCAGGTGCAGCTATCCCGCAATGGCCAGCAACCGCACGTCGCCCAGTTGACTGTACACCCGGCCTACACTTGGCTTTACCCGGAACTGCTGTCGCAGATGGCGCGCCTTGTTCAAGATTTCCCGATTCAAAGCCTGCAACTGGCTTCCGCTGACTATCAGCCGGAACGGGAAGCTTATTTAGAGCAATTTGGAGCAGTGCGCTTGGAACACAGTTTGCTGATGTCTCGATCGGTGTGGCACAAATTGCGCGAGTCCAAGTTGGTCTCTCTCGAAGGACTCCAGCTATCAGAAATGCTGCAAAGCTTCCAGCCAACTCGCAAACCCGTACCGGGCCGGATGTCCTGGCTCGGCCCGATGGCGGGGGAAGCCACAGCAGGGCCCGCATCCTCCGAGATTAAACCGCTGTTGGCTGACTCAGGAAACAGCCAAACGAATCAAGTTAACCCCTTGAACTTCCAGCATTCCGAATCATCGGCAACAGATATCAGCAGCATTTTGCCTCTAAAATTGCCCGAATTGCCTCTAGACGAAGGCTCCCAAGAGAAAAGTTAATACTTAATAGTGAAAAGCAGAAGGTAAAAGGTAAAAGGTATAAAAAATAGAATTAATCATCCAAAGAATTCATTTTTTCGGTCATAATCCCAAAATAACCCTTCTGCTTTTGATTATTGATATCAACCTAAGATTACCTATCTTCTTCTTACTTTATTCTCTTATTGCTTCGCGTCTTCGCGGTTCGTTAAATAAGATTATTTCCGCAAAAAAACAGTAAATCTAAAATCTAAAATCTAAAATTGCTTGATTGATAATGTCCAACGATAAATTATGGATTTCAGCTCTGGGATTAGATATCGGCCTCAAACGAGTCGGCATCGCCGGGTGTGACGGCACCGGTTTAATAGCTACGGGCATTACAACACTGGTACGATCGTCCTTTGATCGAGACGTAGCTTATCTCCGAGAACTCGTGCGAGAGCGGAGAGTGCAAATTTTAGTGGCAGGCTTGCCCTACTCCCTGAGCGGAGAATTGGGCGCCCAAGCCCGACAGGTGCAGAAATATGCCAATCGCATCGCCTCCGCCTTAGAGATCCCCCTAGAATACGTGGACGAGCGCCTGACTTCGGTTGAGGCAGAGGAATTGATGAAAGCTTCAGGGATTTCGCCGTCGCAAAATAATAAGGGTTCGATCGATCGCAAAGCAGCAGCCCTGATTTTGCAGCAGTGGCTAGACGAGCGGAGGCAAAATATCTCCGCCCCTCCCAATCCTTGATAGGTGGTAACAAAGGCGTGATATCCTGGTTGTGCAAGTTTGCTACGCACACCTGTAACCCTTGACAAACTGGAGAAAATTCTGCTGTACCCTTGGTACTGAAGAAGCACAAAATCGTGATTTGTCCTCAGTGTCGGTTGCTGACTCGACTGAGATTTAACCGCTGCACTCCTCGCCTGTGGAAAAGGCCGCGAGTCTCGCGGTTTAAGCTGGTGGACTGGCGATCGCCCACTTAGCCAGAATATCGCCACGAAAATTCCCAATTGTCAAGCCAACGTTACTGAATTATTGACGGAAAACTAAGATACACGCGATGTCCTCATCCCCATACCGCAAAAAAGAGAATGGCAATTCCAACGAAGAGTCCGTCACCCTGACGGATGAAGTTGGGCGATCGCTGACTTGCAACATAGAATATTCTATGAATCTCGAAGGTCAAGAATACGCTTTGCTGCTTCCGATTGACTCACCCGTAGAAATTTTTACCTGGCAGGGAGACGATACGGACGAAGCAGCAATTCCTGTAGAAGACGAGACCGAAATTGACAAAATTTTTGATACAGCTAGAGTTGTGCTGCAAGAGCAGAACTTGACCCTCCGACGCACGGCAGTGACGCTGACTGTGGTTGGCGAATTGCCGGAATTTCCCGAAGAGGATATGGCATCTGATGTCGATCCCGATGAGGAGTCGGAGTTCGAGGAGCTGATGTGGCTGACCAGCTTCTACCACGAAGAACAGGAATATGCGATTTATACGCCTCTAGACCCGTTCTTTATCTTGGCTAGAATGGATGACGACGGTAAGCCAGAATTGCTTTCGGAAGAAGAGTTCCAAAGGCTGGAACCGATGTTACCTATGCTGGAAGACCAGTTCTTTGACGAGCTTGATTAGATATTAATTGCAGGCACAAGCCCTGATGGCAAAAAGCAGAATTTTTTACTATTTTATAAAAAAGTAAACTGCTCGCCCGATCGAACTTTTTCGAGGTGGCCGCTTCTGCCTTCGCGATCGGGCTTTTGAATTGGGCCGCGTGAATTGGGTCTTTTAAAGGGCTTGTATTCGTAACTTTTCGGTCATCAATCGCAGGTCATCAGTCATTAGTCGCTAGTTACCCGCCGCTTATCCAAGACAACGGACTATGAATAAAGAACAAATGACAAAAGGCAGCGCGCGCGAGAGCCGAAAAGGTACTCCGCAAGCCTCTAAATGGTTGTTTTATCTGGCGTTGCTGCCGGCAATCTGGGGAGTTTGCGCTTGGCAGGGCTGGGCTTGGTGGAGCTGGGCTTCGGCGCCTCCTAAAATAGCTCAAACGTCAACTTCCCCGCCAGAGGATTCGGCTGTTTCGATCCAAATCCCGGAGGGTACTCCCAGTCAAAAAATCGGGCGGGATTTAGAGGCTGCGGGGTTGATTCGATCGAGCTCGGCATGGAATATGTGGGCCCGCTGGCTGACTCTGCAAAACCGCGAGGGAGGTTTTCAAGCAGGAACTTACCAACTGTCGCCGACTCAGCCTCTGAGTGCAGTTGCTGACAAAATTTGGAAGGGCGAAGTCGTACAGCAGAGTTTCACGATTCCCGAAGGGTGGTCGCTGCAACAAATGAGCACTTATTTTGAAGCGCAAGGTTTTTTTCCTGCTAAGGAGTTTATGGCGGCCGCGAGTCAAATTCCTTACGCTCAATACCCTTGGCTGCCGAGCGGCCTGCCTCATTTGGAAGGTTTTTTGTACCCGGATACTTATCAGCTAGACGGCGATAGAATTACTCCTCAAGCTGCGATCACACAAATGCTCACCCGTTTCGAGCAGACAGCTTTGCCGGTATATCAAAAAAATCAGAATAATACGAAGCTCTCTCTCAAAGAATGGGTGACTTTGGCGAGTATTGTAGAAAAAGAAGCTGTGGTTGCTTCCGAGCGGAACCGCATTTCTGGGGTATTCAACAACCGTCTGAAAAAGGGTATGCCCTTGGGTTCTGACCCGACGGTTGAATACGCCCTCGGCATTAGGCAAACGAAGGAAAAGCCTTTGACTTTCAAGCAGGTGGAAACACCTTCTCCTTACAATACTTACATCAATGTAGGGCTGCCGCCAACTCCGATCGCATCTCCGGGAATAGCAAGTCTGGAAGCGACTCTGACTCCTGAAAATACAGAATATCTGTATTTCATGGCGCGGTACGACGGCACTCACATTTTCAGTCGCACTCTGGCCGAACACAATGCTGCTGTGGCTCAAGTTGACCAAAAAGTGCGATCTACTCAATAGATGGGCAATGACTAATACAAAAGTAAAAAGTCAAAAGTAACGAAGGAAAAGCAATAATTATTCACTTTTGATTTTTTACTTTTTCAATCTTTAACTCCCAATTTCTTATTTCTCAATCTAAAATCTAAAATCTAAAATCTAAAATCATTATGACTTGGGGTAAACTACTACAGCCTGACTTAGTTCTAGGCGATTCAGTCATGAAGTTAACGGCTGATATTCTGGAGAAATATCAGATTAAAGGATTAGTGTTGGATGTGGACGAAACTCTTGTTCCCATTACGGCAATGAATGCTTCTCCTGAACTCAGCTTGTGGGTACAAGAAATTAAACCCGTAGTATCGCTATGGTTGGCAAGCAATAATTTAAGTCAAAATCGGATCGGTCGAATTGCTGAGTCTTTGAATCTACCGTACATCACTGGTGCAGCTAAGCCGTCCCGCCGCAAGTTGCGGAAAGCTGTGACGGCGATGAATTTGCCGGTGGAACAGGTGGCGATGGTGGGCGATCGACTTTTTACTGATGTTTTAGCAGGCAATCGTTTGGGTATGTTCACTATTTTAGTGGAACCAATGGTTGATGCTGGGTATGCGCTTCGCAAGTATCCGGTGCGCTCTTTTGAAGTGTGGGTTTCTCAAGCTTTGGGGGCATCTCTGAAAATTAAAGATCATGACTAAAACTATTGTTGTTAAAATTGGAACTTCGACTCTGACTCGATCGACTACCGGAAACTTAGCTCTTTCAACTATTGCTGCATTGGTCGAAATTTTAGCTGATTTGCGGCAGCAAGGCCATCGAGTAGTTTTGGTTTCTTCGGGTGCGGTTGGGGTTGGCTGCGCGCGCTTGGGTTTGACGGAACGCCCGCGAAATATCGCTCTGAAACAGGCTGTGGCGGCTGTGGGCCAAGGGCGACTGATGCGTGTGTACGATGACTTGTTTACTACTCTGCAACAGCCGATCGCTCAAGTATTGCTCACCAGGGGCGATTTAGTGCAGCGTAATGGTTATGTTAACGCTTGCAATACTTTTGGGCAACTGCTCAGGTTGGGCGTGATTCCGATCGTCAATGAAAACGATACAGTAGCGGTAGACGAGCTTAAATTTGGCGATAACGACACGCTTTCGGCGCTAGTAGCGAGTTTGGTAGAAGCAGATTGGTTGTTTGTGCTCACAGATGTCGATCGGCTGTATTCCGCCGATCCGCGCAGCAATCCAGACGCGCAGCCGATCGCCCTAGTCCAAAGTATGGCACAGCTCACAGAATTTCAGGTGCAAACAGGAGATTCCCGCAGCGGTTGGGGAACCGGCGGAATGGTGACAAAAATTGAAGCGGCGAGAATAGCAACTGCATCGGGAGTACGGACTGTCATCACTGACGGCTGCTTTCCTGGTAATATCGAGAAAATACTTAACGGAGAGTCGATCGGTACTCAATTCGAGCCTCAACCGCGCCCTGTAAACGCTCGCAAACACTGGATAGCTAACGTGCTAATTCCGGCCGGAAAACTATATTTAGATGCGGGTGCTGTCAAGGCAATTTCCCACGGCGGAAAATCGCTTTTAGCTGCGGGTATTGCTCAAGTAGAAGGAGAATTTCAAGCTGATGATTCCGTGCAGTTGTGCGACGCAGCCGGCAAGCAAATTGCTAGAGGACTTGTGAATTATAGCAGTTTAGAATTGAGACAAATCCAGGGCTGCAAGTCCGAGAAAATTGCTGAGATTTTAGGCTATGCAGGCGTAGAAACGGCGGTACACCGAGATAATTTAGTGATTGTTTAAATTAACAAATATCGAGACTGTCGATCGGGCAATGAGCGAAGGTAGAAATTGAGGATATTTGCAGCACAGTCTTGCAAGAATTTGTTTTGCTGTGTCGGAACAGCTCGTTCATCGCTTCTGTAAACAGTTCAAATACATTTTGTGCTAATTCTAAAGCTGCTTGGCATTCCGCATTAGTAAGTTTAATCTCTGCTAAAACTTCCAACATCTCTGGCGTGTTTAAAAGGTGATAATTTTCTAAACCCCCATAACCTCCTCCAAAATCAACAGATTCTTTTTGGTTAATTTGCTGTAATTCCATTACCACTGCTAGCGCCGCCTCAAAAAAAACTTGGGCAGTTCCTTCGAGGACTTCCACTAACACCAGTTTCTGAATGGGAGAAGCTTTCCAAGCGTAGCGTTCCAGCACTGAACATAGCGATCGAGTTTTTTTAGTTTCTTCACCCCAAAGCAGCCTGAAATCGCCGTAACTCATTAATTGGTTTAAGCCCAGTTCCTCTAGATATTCTAGATAGTCGTGCCAGTAATAGTTTTTTTTATAAGTATATTTATTAATTAGTTCCTGAACTTTGCTATTACTAGAAGATTCTCGCAATACATATTTATTTAAATCGCTCAACCCCACAGCCAAAGGAGCGAGTACAGGTGCAAAAATTAGTCGTTGATTCGCGTGAATGTGTTTGTTGGCTAGAAAGTCAAACAAGGGCAATTTGGCAAATTCTTGCTTTTTGGGTTCAATGAATGCTACAATGGCTTTCATACTTTTTTCGCCTGAATAGTTGCTGTTAATATCATCTTCATACATCTGTTAATTATCTATATTTTCGAGCCTAAATAATTGTGTTTATTATCATACATATTTGTATTTGAGATCATAGGTAAGAGTGTTGGCAATCACAGGAAATTGTGACTTGTATCATATTGTGCCAGAAGATCGAGCATCTTGTTCGCTAGAGATAAAATGTTCTACTTTTAGATTGCATATTTCGGGCGTTGCTCACAGCCACCCCACAAGACTTTGATTATTTCTTTACAGATCATTTAAAGACTGATTAGCTTATCTAGGCAAGTAAGCATCCTATTCGCACTCCTAAAAAAATGCTTTTTACAAAATCCAGGGGAGCCATGCAAATCAGTCCTCGACACATAGGGGTCTAGAAACCGGGTTTCTTCGCAGATTCCTCGCTGGTAAACCCAGATTTCTCGTAGAAACCCGGTTTCTTTAACCCTTGCTTTTATTGCTTCTTCCCTCTTTTCTCTTCCCTCTTCTTATTCCTTATTCCTTCTTCCTTCGGCCATAGGGAGCATCTCATATTTGTAAAAACACTTCTTCTTCCTCCTTCCTTCTGACTCTTTCCTCCTGACTCCTGGCTCCTGGCTCCTAACTTCAATTTCTAGCTGGGCGGCAAAAGTGAGATGCTCCCCGGCCATAAGTCTCAAAATGACAATTTCCAATTCTCAGAATTGCCTTTAGGTGCGTTCTGAGTTACTCTATCTTTTGGATCAGTTAACACAATTATAGGAGTTAATCTTGGAACGGACTTTTTTAGCAATTAAGCCCGACGGCGTACAGCGCGGACTCGTCGGTGAAATTATCGGTCGTTTTGAAGCCAAGGGCTTTAAGCTAGTTGGCATGAAGTTGATGACGGCGAGTCGCGAACTAGCGGAACAACATTATGATGTTCACAAAGAAAAACCATTCTTTGCAGGATTGGTAAACTTTATCACTTCAGGCCCTGTAGTGGCGATGGTGTGGGAAGGCGACGGCGTTGTGGCGTCGGCGAGAAAAATCATTGGCGCAACAAATCCTCTGAATGCAGAACCGGCGACAATTAGGGGCGATTTTGCCGTCAATGTCGGCCGTAATCTGATTCACGGTTCTGATGCTGTCGAGACTGCCCGTGCGGAAATTAGCCTTTGGTTCAAGGAAGAAGAATTGAGTGCTTGGACACCTTGTTTAACTCCTTGGATTGTGGAATAGTTTTGATATTCTCCCGGTGGTTAATCGGGAGATATAGCCTTTTTCAGATAGATGATATCGATTCCGGTTGCACCGTCCGTGATTGTTGACTGTTGACTGTTGAATGTTGACAGTTGACAAGGGAAATATTTTACACCTAATTTCCACCTCCCAGATTCATCTGTGGAGTCAATTCTAAAATCTAAAATCTAAAATCTAAAATCTAAAATCGACTGACTGTTGACTGTTGACTGTTGACTGTTGACTCGATGTTAAAAAAATGAAAATTGCGCGAATTATTTATTGGCAGCTTGATTAGACTTTAATCCCGACGAGGAAGCGCGGATTTGATATCATTCCGGTGCAGCCGGAATTGATATGAAATATCATGTCGCTGACTCACTCATAAGCGTAAAATATAGAAGAGTTTGAGATTTATTCTCGTTACCAGGAGCTTCCTGATAACGAGAATAAAAAACGTTAATCAGAACTTAAAAACTCCAAATAATTATTAGTCAATTCTTTGACTGCTAATTCGTAAAACTGCTGACCGTGTTCGGGGGTTGCTAAGCCGGGATTTGAACCCATTCTCCCGTCGGGAAATCGGCGGCGGAAGTCAGCAGCACCGAAAATTTTGTGCCCGGAAGCGACTTCTTCCGAAAGCGGAGCTTGCTTGATTGCTTCTGGATAAAGGTACTGGGTTAAGGCGATTTCGCTGGGGGTGGCGTGGGAACCTTCTTGGTTTCCGTATAATTCTTTTGCGAGTTTGTAGACTGAGCCGCACATAAACCAGTTGCCGATTTGACACTGGATTTTATCGGCATTCGGCAAATTTAAGTCCGACAAATGCGCGTATGTCTCGGAAAAGGCTGCTTTCATGGTGGCAATGTTGCCACCATGACCGTTAATGAAGAAATATTTCTCAAATCCCGCTTTTGCCAAAGATGTGATATAATCCCTGATTACCAGTATTAGCGTCTGCGGTCGGAGGCTGATTGTGCCGGGAAAGCTGGTGTGGTGCAAAGCCATCCCGACATTAATTGTCGGGCCGATTAAGGCATTGGCAGCTTCGCCGACACCGCGGGCGATCGCCTCGGCAGCAATGGCGTCCGTGCCGATCAAGCCGGTGGGCCCGTGCTGTTCGGTGGAGCCGATCGGGATAATTATGCCTCGGGAGCTTTCGAGATAAGCTTCTACAAGAGGCCAGGTACTCAAATGCAGCAACATGATAGGCAGTCTACAGAATTTTTACTTACTATCGTCGATCGTAGCCGGCACGGGAAGAATAAGGAATTTGGAGCAACTTATTATTGTATTCTTAAAAAAAGCTCTTAAAGTGCGATCGCAACTTTACCGTTATATTACTTAACGTTAATAATTTAACCAATTGATTACCAAAATTTTACCTTTTAATAACCTTTTAAGAGTAGTATAACAAGCATCTCCCTATAGATTGGGTGTTATGTGGTCAATTAACAGCGGGCAATGTTTTATGAAATTAACACCGACCCCGAAAAATGACCAGACTTCTGTGGCCTGGACCCAGGCAGACAGCGCGGCTCCGGCAACTGCTCTACGGTTGTATTCCTTGCATGAGCAAGTAGCAAAGGTCGAGCGCGTGTCTGTGGGATGGACTGGCGAAGGATTCTAAGCGATCGAACTTTCTGGCGATCGTACAAGCGATCGCAGCGCGAGAGTACCTCAGCTACTGAAGAAGGTACCTCGCGCTAGCCACATACAAACATCACTCCCACTGATATTTATGTCTTCTGCTGAATTAAGCGAATGTCCTTCAAGGTTGGCTGTTGGACAAGCCGGCCGTATCTTGTTATTGGAAGGTGAAGACCTGTTGCGGGAAATGCTAGCTTTAGCCCTTAAAGAACAGGGCTATGAGGTGGTGGTTACTAGCGACGGGCGTAACGCTCTACCTTCTGTACAGGCTGCTTCGTCATACCACGGTGAATTTGCCTTTAACCTGTTAATTATGGATTCAATTAACGGTTTGGATCTGTGTCGAATGTTACGGCATCAAGGAAATCCCGTCCCTATTTTGATTATCGGTGCTAGAGGAAGCGCCAACAATTGCGCTTTTTACCTCGAAGCCGGATCGGATGATTATCTGACCAAGCCTTTTGGAATGCGGGAGTTTATCGCTCGCTGTCGGGCGCTGATGCGGCGCCAGCGCCTCAGTCGGTTACCGGAACCGAGGACGCTGCAATATAAGAGCATAACTCTGTATCCTGAAGAGTGCCGCGTGTTGGTTCGTGGTCTGGAAGTGAAATTTTCTCCTAAACAGTTTCGCTTACTAGAACTATTTATGAGTTATCCCCGGCGAGTTTGGTCTCGCGATCAGTTGCTGGAAAAAATTTGGGGTCAAGATTTTATCGGAGACAGCAAAACAGTTGACGTTCACATCCGCTGGCTACGCGAAAAGTTGGAAATCGATCCGGGCCAACCGGAATATATCATTACGGTACGCGGGTTTGGCTATCGATTTGGTTAAATTATTAAATCAGTTGTAGGGTGGCAAATTGCAGTCGAATAGACAAATAAGGACACAAAAATGTTGTGTCCTTATTTGTCTATGGAGGGTGTGCAACACAATAGCTTGGATGTGCAACCAGTAGATATCTTCCAGCGACTGTTGCCGTTCTCTTTTACCCGCTCGCGATCGCTATAAACTCACATCTTGCACCATTTTCAAGAACAGGCAAGATGCCTGTTCCACAAAGAGTGAATTTTCTTGTGGAACAGGCATCTTGCACCATTTTCAAGAACAGGCAAGATGCCTGTTCCACAAAGAGTAAATTTTCTTGTGGAACAGGCATCTTGCCTGTTCATAAAAGCTTATTGAGAATGGTGCAACATCTCAGTATAAATCAAAACTCCCCTGTCCACTGCCAACAATGAAGTTTCGAGCAATCTCCTGCAACCGCAACAGCCGCCACCATATCTGAAGAGGGAGTTAATTCCATTAGAGACCATCTCGATGCTTCTTCGGGGTTGTCTTCAACATTTAACAGCGCTGCAGGTTCTCCTGGTGCGAGGCTGACATCAAACTGATTCAGGGGAATAGAAAGTCCTTTACCAACTGCTTTGATATAGGCTTCTTTGCGAGTCCAGCAGGTGAAAAAAGCGCGGGGTTGGATCTGTTCAGGGAGCGAACGCAACACAGAATTTTCTAATGGTGAAAAAAACTTTTCAGCAATTTCCAGGCAAGGAAAGTTGGGATTTATTCCTTCAACATCGACACCAATATCTCGATTTTTGGTAATAGCAACTAGAGCCAGGCTCCCTGAGTGAGACAAATTGAAACGCAGGGTATTTCCACCTTGGGTGGCGATGAGAGAGGGTTTGCCGTAGGGATTGTAGTCAAAGCGCAAAATGTGAGGATTTATGTTAAGATAGCGACTCAGAATCGCTCTGAGTGCGCCACGACTCACAATAAATTGCGATCGACCTTTGGGAAAGTGAAAACCCTCGGCTTTTGTCCGCTCGTCGGTAGAGAGAGTCTCTTGTAAACTCTCCAAGCAAGATTCTGTTTGAGCCAGAGAGACGCGCCAAACATGAATTTCGCCCAGATCCAATGTCAGGTTTTGCGGTGGGGACTTCCACGAATCAAAAGCAGCAATCATGTATTTATCTTCTTTTCTGAGTCACCTCATCCAGCATTCCCAGAAACAGGCAAGATGCCTGTTCTACTTTGAGAAACAGGCAAGATGCCTGTTCTACTTTTGTTCTACTTTGAGAAACAGGCAAGATGCCTGTTCTACTTTGAGAAACAGGCAAGATGCCTGTTCTACTTTGAGAAACAGGCAAGATGCCTGTTCTACAACAGATGAATTTTAATCGCAAGGGTTAATTAATCCAGGTTTGTACAACTTTTCCTGCTAATTGCTGTCCCAACCAAGGCGTATTTGCCGATCGCGACTTCAGACTTTGCCCGTCAACAGTCCAACTCATTTGCGGGTCGAACAAAATCAGCTCAGCAGAGACTCCCGGTGCAACCGTGGCGGGGGTTTGCCCGATACAAACGGCCGGCCCGGTACTCAACACTCGCCACAGTTCTAAAGCCGAAAAATCGCCAGTTTCTACCAGTCCGTGCCACAGTAAAGGCAAAGCTAATTCCAAGCCGATCGCCCCGGGCGGACTATCAGCAAAAGCCACAGTTTTCTCCTCATAAGTATGCGGGTTGTGGTCGATCGCGATCGCATCAATTACACCATCTTTCACAGCTTGAATCAGCGCTAATTGGTCGCTGAGATTGCCCAACGGCGGTTCTAGGTGTAAATTCGGATCGTAGGCCAACGAAGCAGTCAGAGCATTTTTCCCGCCGGAATCTTGAGAGTTTCCTGAAAGTGCCCCGACATTCAACAGCAAGTGCATCCAAGTCACACTCGCAGTCACCGGCAAACCTCGCGCCTTCGCATCTCGAATCAATTCCACGCTGCGCGCCGTAGAAACGCGCATAATGTGAACCGGAGTGCCCGCAGATGCCACCAACTCCAGGATTGCCGCCAAAGCCGAAGTTTCCGCACTCGCCGGAATTCCCGGTAAACCCAAGCGCACCGACACCGCACCCTCCCGCGCCGCGCCTTTTCCTGCCAAAGTTCGATCGCACGGCCACAAAGCCACCGACTTGCCCAAAGGCTTGATATACTCCAGCAAACGCCTCACCAGAGCCGGATTAGACAGCGGCAAACCGTCCGCAAAACCCACCACTGCACAGGAGGCCAGCTCGCCCAACTCGGCCATCTGCTGACCTTTAACGCCCGCTGTCAGCGCTCCCCAAAAATACAAGCGGGGCTGCCCGGGCGGCAAATTGCGGATATGTTGCTGCAATAATGCTAAACCGGCCAAATTGTCAACAGGTGGCGAGGTATCCGGCAAAATCGCCACTCGCGTAAAACCGCCAGCCGCAGCAGCCTGCATCAAAGATTCCAGGGTTTCCCGATCCTCAAAACCCGGTTCTCCGCTGTGACTGTAGATATCAGTTAACCCCGGCCCCAAAATCAGTCCCTGGCAATCCCGCACTTCCGTGTCAGCGGGAAACTCAGCAATTTTTTCCTCAACTGCTTTGATATTACCTTCGGTAATTAGAATATCAGCGATGCGATCGCTCCCTGAAACTGGATCTAGCACTCGTACATTTTGTAGCAGTTCGCGGCTCATATAACAGAAGGAAGTTCGGCAACGGATTATGTAACGGATGTAACGGATGTAACGGATGTAAAGGATAGAAAGAAGAAGGAAGAAGGAAGAAGCAATCCAGCGCATTAGTTTCAGGAATTAAGAACTTCCTAAGCGTCGGGCGCGGTTGTTATCAAAATTCAAACTTTTTTCAGGCGCGAACCCGTAGCGGTGGGCGTTCCTTCCGCTACGGGTTCGCGCTCAGCACTTTACTAATTAGAGTGCTCCGGCTGCTGTTTTGTCAAAAACGCCGCCGCTCAAATGAGTTGTGACATTCATCGCTTGTAATACCGGCAAACCATCGGGGCCGTGGGGATAATCAATCACGCTAACGGCTCCGTTTCCTTGTTTGAACTTCCAGAAATGTTCTGGTTCCAAACCGAATAGGTGGCAGAGAATTGCTTTGTTAATGGCATCGTGAGCAACGACAATCCCAGTACCAGAAACAGATTGTACAATTTCTTGCCAAGCTGCGATCGCTCTCTGCCAAACTTGCTGCAAATTCTCTCCTTCGGGCATTTGGACTTTTTCAGGAGATGTTTTCCATTCCTGTAGCAAACCCGGATAGGATTGTTCGATTTCTGATTCAAATTTTCCTTCCCAAAGTCCGTGGCTAATTTCTCTCAAGTCGTCGCGGAGTTCTAGTTGCAAACCGCCGTGATGTTGGAGAATAATTTCCGCAGTTTCTTTCGGGCGCAGCATCGAACTGCTAATCGCAAAATCTAATTTTACATTCTTGAGAAATTCTGCTGCCCGCCGGGATTGTTCGCGGCCGTTATCGTTGAGAGGTACGTCTATTTGCCCCTGAAATTTACCTGCTTTATTCCAGTCGGTTTCGCCGTGACGCACCAGCAACAAGCGGGGGCCTTGGTGTCCGTCCCTCGGTTTGGGAAAAATTTCCCCGGTATGGGAAGTTAAATTCACTGACTCTAATTGAACTGAAACTTTCTTTTTTTGCTCTTCAAGTGCGTCGTTGGTAACAGGGGAAGTTCCAAAATTAATTACGCTAATTCCGCAATTTGACTGTTGGATTGATTGATAGTAATCCGGGGTAATTTCTGATGCTGTGGCGATGAGAGCGCGGTTGATTCCGTTGTGACCTACTACTAGAATTGTGCCGTCTTGGTGGCGCGATAAAAGTTCTTGCCAAAAATGACGGGCGTTAGCAAAAACGGCTAATACGGGAAAGTGTTCGATTTCTCCGTCAGCAGATGGCAGTTTCATGGAAAATTTGTCTGGCTGTTTTTGCCACTGCTGATATGCTTCGGGGAATTTGTCTATAGCATCTTGGCGCAACATTCCTTCCCACAGAGGCAAATCGATTTCCATCAAATTATCAGTTGGCTGAAGTTGTGGCGGATTTGTCAAGCGCGACAGGATGATTTCCGCTGTTTCTTTGGCTCGTTGCAGGGGACTGGTATAGGCGGCATCAAAGGCGATACTGCTGAGTGTGTCGCCTACTTGCTGGGCGGCGCTGCGGCCTGCTTCTGTCAAAATTGATTTATCGAGGCGGCCTTGGATGCGGCGTTCTTGATTGTATGTGCTTTTGCCGTGACGGACTAAGATAATGCGAGTCATTCGATTTTAGATTTTAGATTTTAGATTTTAGATTTAGCCTGTTACCGCGCTTCGGGTGCGGGGTGCACGCCTTACCCAGTCTTCGGGTGCGAGGCGAGTCAAAAAGATGAGCCAGTGAAATTTTACCAGTTGTCGGGATACTCTCGTCTGCAACGACCTATGATTAAAGACGGAAAAGACTTAGCCACGGATTCGCGCGGGACGGAAAAGCAGTAATGACACTGAAGCGGGTTATTTTAGGTATTTTAACGGCGATCGCGATCGCCATGGTCGGTTTATCTTTACTTGCTAGTTGGAATCAGCCGCAAATTCAAAGTCGGCTGGAACTCTACCAGACAAATTTGCTGCTGCACGCCTCGGAGTGGCAAGGAGAAAATAATCAGAGTGCTAATTTAAGTTCGGCGCGCAACAATATTGTCGGTGCAGATCCTTTAAATACGGCTTTGACGCAATATCAAGAAGCGCGAGACTCGACTCGCAAAACTCTCGAAACAACTCAAGCACAAGTTAAAGAAATTCAGTCTGCCATCGCCTCTAAGTCTGATGATAATACTCTGAGTTTGGCTCAAAATAAGGCGGTGTCAGAGTCAATCAAGCAACAGTCAGTGCTGCTAAACGAACTTGACTTGCGCTTAGGAATTTTGCAGGCAAGCAGTGGCAAAACTGAGGCGGCGCTTCAAACTTGGAAAAATTTAGTTGAGCGCTACCAAACTAAAATTGATGACGATTCTTCGGTGGAAACTGCTCAAGTTTTAACAGGAATTTGGAGCAATCCGGCTCAACTGCTGCCGGATGCCGAGCCGCGCATTCAAAAGTCTTTGGAGGGCTGGTTTCGCTATCGCGCTCTAGCTCAACTTTACAAGCTGCAAGAACGTTCTAAAGACGTGGTGGCGCTGCAAGCAGCAGAGCAAGCAACGGCAGAGCAAGCTGTAGAAAAGTTGGCAATTATAGTTGGCGTTCCGGCGATCGCACTTTGTATTGGTACGGTTTTGCTGGTTGGCTTGACAGTGCAGTGGTTGTTGCAGCGAAAGCAGTTAGATACAGCAGGTTCCGGCCCTGTGTTGGCGCGAAATGCGAGCTTGACTTGGGATGTGCCTTGGGACGGTGAGATTGTTTGGCAGGTGCTTGTGGTCGGCTTTTTCTTTGTCGGGCAAATCTTGATTCCCTATTTGTTGCTGCCTGTTTCTCTGGCGGTTTTAAAACTCAATCCTGCTACTTTTGACCCGCGCGACAAGGCTTTTTATATCTTTGCTACTTATTTGTTGCTGTCGGCTGGGGGGCTTTCGGTACTGTATTTTTCGGTCAAGTCTTTTTTGCCTTTGCCGGAAGGTTGGTTTCGGATTAATTGGCGGGGAAATTGGTTTTTGTGGGGATTTGGTGGCTATTTTGTTGCTTTGCCTTTGGTAGTTTTGGTGTCGCTGATCAATCAGCAATTCTGGCAGGGACAAGGTGGCAGTAATCCGATTTTGCCTATCGTTCTTGAAGGTAGGGACAACGTGGCTTTGGTGGTGTTTTTCGGCACTGCTGCGATCGCGGCTCCGGTTTTTGAGGAAATCGTGTTTCGAGGCTTTCTGCTGCCTTCTCTGACTCGCTATTTGCCTGTTTGGGGGGCGATCGCTGCTTCTGCTTTCTTGTTTGCTGTGGCTCACTTGAGTGTCTCTGAGATTCTGCCTTTGGCGACTTTGGGTGCGGTTTTGGGCTTTGTGTACACGCGCTCGCGCAATCTCCTGGCTCCTATGCTTCTCCACAGTCTTTGGAACAGCGGTACTCTCCTGAGTCTGTTTCTTTTGGGCGGCGGCGCGAGTTAATTTGGGGGGTTGTTAATAATTGTGAATTAACCTTGTTTTTTTGACAGCGATCGTCTGGGCGATCGACAAGGGCAAAAACAGCAGTAGGCTGCTCGATGCGCCCTAATCTCTAGTTCGGTAAAATAACCGGAACTCCCATAGGGGCGGGTTCAGCTTCATCTGTAATATTAGTCACAGATCCCGATCTACCCGCCCCAGTTCCTTACTTTAGCGGAAAAAGCTGGTTTAAAATGGAAGTAATATCTTGTCGGCTGATGATTGAGAGACTGGCGCGGGCGATCGCACCAAACGGAAGTTGACAATCCGGCTAATTTATAGCTAAATTTTTATTTAGGATGAGGCTTAAACCCATGAGCAATTTGAACAGCCGTAATTTAGAGGGAACGCCGAGTTGGATGCGTTTCGCACCCTACGCAGCCTTGGGCCTTTTAATATTTTCTCTCAATTCAGGCAGCGAACTCAATTATTTCTTGAGAGGCTACTTGGTGATTATACAGGCTCAAGTCGGTATAGTTCTGCTGTATTTTGCGATGTCTAAGTTTCGCAAAAACCCCAATAAATGAGTAAAAATTAGTAAGATTACTTATGTCGATCGTTAAAGGTAGAGATTTAAAGGTCGATCGCGGAACTTAAAATAAAAAAAACAGGGGAAAGTAAAAATGGTAAAAGATAAAACCGTAGCAGTTGTGTTAGCTTTCTTTGTAGGAGGTTTCGGAGTTCACAAATTTTATTTGGGCAATAACTTAGCAGGGGTATTATACTTGCTATTTTCTTGGACATTAATTCCATCAGTGATCGCATTTTTCGATTTTATCGGCCTGCTGCTGATTTCGGAACAAGCTTTTCAGGTTCAGTACAATGGCGGCACGTTGCCGTCGGGGTATGCCCTCAGAGCGGCAAAAGATGTAACCGGGGCGATCGGCGAATTGAAAAAACTTTACGATATGGGCGCAATTACGGCCGAAGAATATGAGGAAAAACGCCAAAAACTGTTGCGAGAATTGTAATTAAGAAGGAAGTTCGGCAACGGATTATGTAACGGATGTAACGGATGTAACGGATGTAACGGATGTAACGGATGTAACGGATGTCAGTCCGATGGAAGAAGGAAGAAGAAAGCCCGCTATTAAAAAAGTGGGATTGAAATAAGTGTGAGAGCACAACTATTTAAGGATAAAATTAAAGTGTCTCAAGATTTATACTGGCTGCGTCAAACTCCAAACTGGGTGTGGTATTCTTTTATTCCCTACTTCGGCGGATTGGCGATCGCCTATGCAGGCCAAAAGTCAAATATTCGCAGTTGGATGGGATGGGGTGTTGGCATTACTTTAGCAGCACTAGCGGTATCTTCTTCAACTAATTTGGGTACGCTCGTGTGGATTGCTCAAATTGTCACTGCTTTTAGTTTGAAAAAGCGCTATCTGATCAAAACCGCACCCAGAGGTTTACTGGTTCCTGCAAGTGCGACGAATGCCGAAGAACTGGCAAACGTGCGCGGCAAAATAGATATTAACGAGTGTACCAAAGACGATATGGTCAGAATCTTGGGTTTGCCGATCGTCTACGCCAACGATATTGAATCTTTGCAAAACGAAGGCTACATTTTTACCCACGCCGAAGAGTTATCAGAAATAGCCGGAGTTCCCGAAAGTCACGTCAGACGAATCGCCCCGATGATTTGCTTCAGCTACAATTATCAAAAAGAATTGCAGTTTACTTGGAAACGGTTAAATATTCTTTCGCCGGAAGAGTTAATCGCCAGCGGTTTAGATAGATATGTTGCGGAAAAAATAGTTAGAGAAAGGCAGAGAAAAGGCGCTTACAAATCAGTTGTCGAAGTCAAGCGGCGGACGGGACTGCCTTTTGATTCCTATCGCCATATTTGTTAATTTACAGTTGTTAAGTAAGTCCAAAACAAAAAAAACAATAATATGCGATCGAACCTTGTAGGGGCGGGTTTGACCAACAATAATTGCCTAAAACCAATCATCTCGTAAACCCGCCCCCGCCCAACTAAAAAGTATTATGACAACAAAATTAGAAGTAGAACGACAAAAATTGTATGATACAGATTACCTGAAATGGATGGAAACCACTGTGGAAAAGTTGCGGGTTCGCGACTATTCAAACATCGACTGGGAAAATCTGATTGCAGAAATAGAAGACATGGGGCGAAGTGAACGCCGGAGTTTAGAGAGTAATCTGGTGGTAATTCTCCTGCACATGCTCAAGTGGCAATTTCAACCGGATCAAAGAAGCGGTAGTTGGAAAGGCAGCATTGTCGAACATCGCAGACGCATTCGCCAAGCTCTGAAAGATTCCCCCAGTCTCAAACCATATCTTGAAGAGGTACTGGCCCAATGCTATGCGGATGCAGCAGAACAAGCAGGTGCTGAAACTGGATTGCTTGTAGAGACGTTTCCGAAATTATGTATCTACAGTGCTGTCGAGGTTCTAGATTCTGAATTTTTGCCAGATTTTCTGCCAGATGAGATGATTCAAGGGTAGTATGGCAAAAAACTCGATCGCCTCCTGGTAATTGACATTAAATGCACCTGCTGGCAAAAATCTCCCCCAGCAGGCGGGCAAGCGCGAAATTATAAAAAAAGTATTTATCCTCTTGACATTTACACAAAATAATGATATTTCAATATATTGTGAAACTCCTACTTTTCCTTAGCATCAACTCCAAGCCGGGGTAAGTTTTCAAGACTCTGCCTTAAATATCAGTGGTATTCTATCAGAATTATTATTGAAACGGAAAACGACACAATAGTAGCAGTACCACTAACATCACACTTATGTCTGACTCTCCTCCATCCCAAATCTCCCCAGAAGCTGCACCGGAAAGTGCTGCTACCGAAAACCGCAGTGCCAAAACTAGGCAACTGTTGGGCATGAAAGGGGCCGCTAGCGGGGAAACTTCCATCTGGAAGATTCGCTTGCAATTGATGAAACCGATTACCTGGATTCCCCTAATTTGGGGCGTGGTGTGCGGGGCGGCTTCTTCTGGAAACTATGTTTGGAACCTAGAGAATGTCTTGATCGCAGCAGCTTGTATGTTGATGTCAGGGCCGTTGTTGGCCGGGTACACTCAAACTTTGAACGATTTTTACGATCGCGACATCGACGCCATTAACGAGCCCTACCGTCCGATTCCCTCCGGTATCATCTCGATTCCCCAAGTAGTAACGCAAATTTTGGTATTATTAGCCGCTGGCATTGGGGTGGCTTATGCTCTAGACTTGTGGGCGGGTCATGAATTCCCGATAATGACTGTTTTGACTCTCGGCGGCGCGTTTCTAGCTTATATCTACTCTGCGCCCCCGCTGAAACTCAAGCAGAATGGCTGGTTGGGAAATTATGCCCTGGGTGCTAGCTACATTGCCCTGCCTTGGTGGGCTGGTCAAGCTTTGTTTGGTACACTAGATCCCACGATTATGATTTTGACGCTGTTTTACAGTTTGGCAGGGCTGGGGATTGCGATCGTCAACGATTTCAAAAGTGTTGAGGGCGATCGGCAATTAGGGTTAAAATCTTTGCCAGTGATGTTTGGCATCAGCACTGCAGCTTGGATTTGCGTGTTGATGATCGACATCTTTCAAGCTGGGATTGCAGGCTACCTGATCAGCATCCACCAAAACCTTTACGCTGTCATTCTGCTGCTGCTGATAATTCCCCAAATTACTTTTCAGGATATGTACTTTTTGCGTAATCCCCTGGAAAATGATGTTAAATATCAGGCCAGTGCTCAGCCTTTCCTGGTTTTGGGTATGCTGGTAGCAGCCTTGGCACTGGGTCATGGGAGTTAAGCAGAGTTTTGAGGTTTGAGTTAAAAAATTTTGAAGTCAAAAAATCTAATTCACTTCTCAAAAAAATACCAAGCTCTGCAGCGTTAAGAAAAGTTTTGAATTTTGAGTTGTGAATTAAAAAGTTTTTAATTCAAAAAATCTAATTCAAGGCAGCGTGTTATTCAAGAAAAAATGTCGAATTAAAAATTAAGAATTGAAGAAGGCTAGCTTTTTTAATTTTTAATTTTTAATCGGACTTGATGAGGTTTGAAGGTCTGATCGTGGCTGAATTTTTCTCAAATATCAAAGATACATTGAGCAAAGTCACTAACGCAATAAGCGGTAATTCCGATCGAGAACCGCCGAAGGCTGCGAAGGGCAATAAGCTCAACTCGCCGGAATCGGAGGCGGAATTTTCTACACGGACAAGAGATGAGCGCTCCGAGTATGTGGTATCAGAAGATGCTGCACCTCTAGAAGAGTCAGAATATTTAGACTCAGAATATTTAGACTCAGAATATTTAGACTCAGAATATTTAGAGCCAGAATACGCTCGATATCCAATAGTCAAGCGCAATTGGGAAGGGTTGAAGCGCTTAATTGCTTGGTTGGAAATTGAACCTCAAGTTACCAGCTTGCAAACCAAGGGAAAAGAATTGTTGCGGCCGGGATTAAGTTTGCTGGGAACTAAATCACCCCAAAAATCCGATAGTAGCGAATTGCCGGAAAATAGCGCATCGCCGAACACCCAACTGCAGATAAATACGGCACTACAGGAAAATAGCGCACCGCAGGAAAATACTAAAAAACGTATCCCCCGCCGTCCTAGATTTTGGATAAGTTTAGGTGTTGCCAGTATAGGCGGGGGCGCTTTAATCTACGGTTTATGGATTTTGTACACCTTAGACAAAGGTTTGCCAGATGTTAACGATTTGTCCGCCTTTAACCGCGACGGGACACTGACAATTAAGGCGGCCGATAATACGATTTTGTTGCAGTCGGGGCCTGCAACTAGAGATAAACTGAAACTTCAAGAAATTCCCGAACTGTTGGTTAAAGCTTTTATTGCCATAGAAGACCGCCGTTTTTATCAACATCGCGGGGTGGATTATCAAGGTATTGTGCGATCGATTGTTTCTAATTTGATAGCGAGAGATTTAGTGCAGGGCGGCAGTACAATTACGCAACAATTGGCTCGCGTTGTTTTTCTGAATCAGGAAAGAAGTATTAGGCGGAAGGTTCGGGAAGCTCTTTTAGCTCAGAAAATAGAGCGGGAGTTGAGTAAAGACCAAGTTTTAGAAAGATATTTAAATCTGGTTTATTTGGGTTCGGATGCCTACGGAGTGGCAGATGCAGCTTTGGTTTTCTTTAGCAAAACAGTCGATAAATTAACTTTGGCAGAGATGGCAACTTTGGCGGGTTTGCCGCCGGCACCGAGCGAATATTCGCCTTTAGTTAATCCTGATATTGCGAAGCAACGCCGCAATCTTGTGCTGCAACAAATGCAGGAAGCGAAGGTAATTACAGAGGCTGAGGCGAAGGAGGCGATGGCGGAACCTATCGCAGTTAAACCAAGTCCGCCGAAGCGATTTAAAGTAGTCGCACCTTATTTTGCTAGTTACATTCGGAAGGAATTGCCGCGCTATGTTTCTGAGGATGCTTTGGAAGCTGGCGGTTTGACTGTCGAGACGACGGTGGATTTGAAGTGGCAGAAAATAGCGGAACAGGTTGTTAAAAATGCGATCGAAGTTGATGGCCGCCGTCAGGGTTTTGAACAGGCGGCTTTAGTTTCTATGGACACTAAGACTGGGGAAGTTAAGGCGCTGGTAGGAGGTGGAAATTTTAAGGAAAGTGAATTTAATCGCGCTACGCAGGCTTTGCGGCAGCCCGGATCGACGTTTAAAGGGTTGGTTTATGCCGCGGCGATGGCGGCGGGTTTTTCTCCCTATGACAGTTACGAAGACGAACCAATTATTATAGACGGCTATCAACCGAATAATTATGGCAAAAAATTTAGCGGTTGGCGATCGATCTCTGATGCTTTGACGAGTTCGGTGAATGTCGTAGCTGTGAAGGTGTTGATGGATGTGGGGTTTGAACCGGCGATCAAAGTAGCCAACGATATGGGAATTAAGTCGAAATTGAGTCCGATTTATTCCCTGGCTTTGGGTTCTTCGGAAGTGAATTTGCTGGAGTTAACCAATGCTTACGGTACTTTAGCCGCGCAAGGGAATTTTATTGAAGCCCACGGAATTAAGCGGGTGATTAATCAGCGGGGAGATGTGATTTATCAGGCTAATTTTAAACCGAAGCGGGTTTTGGATAAGGATAGTGCTGCGATTACTACTTGGATGTTGGAGGGTGTTGTGCAAGACGGTACGGGGGGGCCTGCGGCTTTAAACGATCGCGCTGTAGCAGGCAAAACCGGTACTTCGGAAAATGTCAGGGATTTGTGGTTTATTGGTTACATTCCACAGGTTGTGACTGGGATTTGGCTGGGGAATGATGACAATTATCCGACTTGGGGAACTAGCGGTACGGCGGCCTACAATTGGCGCGATTTTATGAGTCAAGCTGTTAAGGGAATGCCGGTAGAGAAGTTTCCGAAGTTGCCGGAGTTGGAGGGCCGCAAAGGTAGTATTAAGGCGAAACCGGTGGAGCCTAAGAGGATTATTCGGGGGATGATTGTGAATGAGGATGGTGCGATCGTACCTTACAATCCCAATCCTCAACCCCGGTATCGCGAGTGGCAAGAACCGGCTTATCAAGAGCCGGCTTATGAAGAGCCAGCTTATCAAGAGCCGGCTTATGAAGAGCCAGCTTATCAAGAACCGGGATATTAAACGGGTTTTACCAACAATTGCCACCCGTAGGGGCGGGTTTCACCAACAATAATCGCCTAAAACCAATAATCTCATAAACCCGCCCCCACGATAGCCGTAAATCACCATCTACAAATCTAATCTTGCTTTAGTCTCACCATAAAAAAGCCGTCCATGTGATGTCTGTGCGGCCACACTTTCACCCATCCTTCGGGTGATGGCTGTACGGGTAAATCAATGGTTGGCGGTTCTATTTGCCAGTGAGGATTGCTGTCTAAGAACGATCGAATAACTGTTTCATTTTCCAAGGGATGAATTGTGCAAGTTGCATACACTAATACGCCGCCGGACTTGACAAACGTCGCTGCATTTGCTAGCAATTCCGATTGCAGTTGAGATTGTTGTTGAATGTTTTCGGGTGTGTGTCGCCAGCGGGCGTCGGCGCGGCGGTGGAGGGTTCCGAGGCCGGAACAAGGTGCGTCTAGTAAAACTCTGTCTGCGAGGTTAACAAACTCTGGGAAATGGCGGCTGTCTCCGGTATGAATTTTAATGGATTTCATCTGAAGTCTGTCGGCATTTTCTTTAAGTTTTTTGAGTCTGCTGGCGGTTTTGTCGCAGGCATAAATTGTCCCTTCATCCTGCATTAATTCGGCGCTGTGGGTGGTTTTCCCCCCCGGTGCGGCGCAGGCGTCGATGATAGTTTCCCCTGCCTGGGGCCCTAGTAAATGGGTGACTAATTGAGCGCTGCTGTCTTGGATTGTCCACCAACCTTCGCTGTATCCGGGGAGGTTTTGAATGGCGCCGATGCTGCCATTTAGTCTTAATGCTTGGGGCAAGTTGGGGATTCTGCTAGTTGAGATGTTGTGGGTTTTGAAGGCAGCTTCAATTTGGGCGATCGAGCTTTTTAAAGGATTGATTCTCAGGTCAATTGTGGGAGATTGGTTGAACCATTCACAGAGTTGTTCGGTTTCGGTTTCGCCTATTTGTTCGATCCACAATTTCACCAGCCATTCGGGGAAGCTGTGCAGAATTCCTAGGCGTTCAACGGTGGATTTATAATTAGTAACTGTTAATGGGTTTAAGTCGTTATCTGTTAAACGGATGTATTGGCGCAACAAACCGTTAACAAAACTGCTGAGTCCTGAAAATCCGTTTTCTTTTGCTAGTTGAACGGTGGTGTTGACGGCGGCGGAGGGGGGAATCTGGTTGAGATATTCGAGTTGATATAAGCCTAAATGTAGGATGGTGCGAAGTTCGGGTGGTTGTTGGGAGGATTTCTTTGTGGCTAGTTTGTCGATGATGAAGTCGATCGATCGCATTCTCCTGACGCTACCGTAAACTAATTCTGTCACTAAACGCCGATCGAGGTCGTTGAGTTGAGAATTGCTGAAAGCGCGATCGAGTGCGGCATCTGCGAATGCACCGCGGCGGTGGACTTCGCGGAGTGCGAGAAAGGCTATTTGGCGGGGATTTTGCATAATTAAGATATGGGGGTCTAGAAACCGGGTTTTTTACGATAAGATGCGTTACAGCCCGCAGATTTGGTGAAAAACCCATTTTCCGATCGCCCGTGATTCGAGGACTATTATAATCTCAAATGTCCTCTGGATTTATGCCCATTTCTCGGAGTTTTTCTGAAAGGCGATCGGCTTTTTGCTGTGCTAACTCTTTATCTTGCCGTTCTTGTTCCATTTGTTGCTGTGTTAGTTCCATTTGTCGCTGTGCTGATTCCTGTTGTCTTGACAACTCCACATAAGACAAAAACTTCTGTCCATCAGGCCGATAAATTTCCAAGTCTCCCGATGCAGTTTGAAAACGGATCTGCAAACGCGGACTCACCCAACCATCCATTAATTCAATATAGTTGAGTTTTCCATCAGAACGCAGCCAACCAATTAATTCATTATCCTCTGGACTGTAGACATAATATTCTTCGACTCCATAATCCTGGTAGAAATTAAACAGCTTAAACAGTGCTCCGATTCGATTTCCAGGCGAGAGGATTTCAAAGACAACTTGCGGGGCGATATTATCTTCAAGCCACTGTTGGTAGGAACCTCTGTAACCTTTCGGTCTGCCAAACACTACCATCGTATCAGGTGCTTGGCGAGTTTTGTTATCTCCTTCGACGGGATACCACAGCAAATCACCGGCTACAAAGACATTTTCGTTGTCTTTGTATAAGGCATCTATTCCACCTTGAATGGTGACAATTAGTTCAAACTGTTTGGTATTGTCTGACATGGGTTTGCCGTCGCTGTCTGGGTAGATGATTTCTGCTGAGGTTTTAGTTGGAATTGTTGCGGTCATGGGGATGAGTCCTTTGCTAGTATCATCAATTTCTATTTTATACCTATTTTATAGGACTTACGCACGGGGCCCAGAAACCGGGTTTTTTTACGAAAAGACGCGTTCGTACTCGAAGATTAGGTAAAAAACCCGGTTTCTTTGTGGGAGTGCGTAAGTCCTGTTTTACTTATTCTGTTTTGGTTGACACTAATGGTTCTAATAAATTGCGTTCTTCTATGGGAAGCTCTAGCAAAACTCGTCTGTCGCCCTTTGTTTTCTTATAGCGGACAGCCGCATTCAGCAGGCGGATGGGAATTTGGAATTGTTCGTAAGTAGCTTGGGGACGCCGATCGCATAATAGGCTACTCTGTTCACTCCGAAAACGCAGAGGCTTCAATCAGCTACCGATCCATGCAGGTCTATTAGTAGGAGAATAAACAATGAAATTCAGGGTGGAAAATTTTAACGGAAGACTGATCGCTATTTTTGATCGAGAATTACCCCCTCGGAGCTATCTCCTAGCAGCTTTTCTTGAAGAAGCTCGGTCTACGAAAGGACAAATATACCTAGAAATTATTGATAAAATTGAATGTAGCAAAAATCTGAGGGATGTAAAAGTAACTGCATTGACTGGCAATTGTATAGATGCTGAACTTTATACCGACCGTATTGTAATTACAGAACTATGGCCCACAGGTGAAGAAGATGCAGAACCAGAAAGCACGGAGATCCTTTTGACAGAAGCAAAAAGGCTACTGCTGGAGTGGCAATCAATTTTGAATCTGTGGTGTGAACAGCAGGCCCAATAAATAATTAATCAGCAGATTAACTGGTTCCCAGGCTCTGCCAGGGCACCGATATCACTCTTGCTCTGCCTCGCAAGTCTTAGACTAGGGGGAGGCAGAGCCTCCAAATCTACCTCCCCAGGCTGAGCCGGGGAACAAGAAAAAATATAAAAAATATTCTTTAAGACTTGTTACAATACACAAAACTTCATACTTTCCCCAACACTGGATGACCTTTTTCAACGCCTCCGAACCCCTAATCCGCTGCAAACAGGAACATCTCGACGTACAAGACCTCGAAGGCCTGTTGCAAATCCGCTGGCAAATTGGAAATATTACTCTTTTCTCAGGATTTTATACCCGCATCGACCAAACTTTTCTGCTTTGGGGTTTGGTGACAGGGGGGATTTTTTTTACGGCTCAGTTTTTCCCTATCAGTTGGAGCTTTCAGGCGATTCTGTGGTCAACTTTGACTTTAATTGGCACTGGGGTAATGGCTGTTTTGACTTTGTTTTGGGTAAGAGTCGAGCGAGTTAGCTGGATTCTTTACTCTTGGGCGATTTTGATGATAAGTGGTTTGGTTCTGACCGATTGCAGTATTTTTGCCGGTTGGGGAGGTTTGTTGCTGCACCTTTGCGATTTGTGGTTGGGGTTGAGCGCGATCGGCTATTTGTTGACGGGACTCGGTTTGCGATCGCGCACTTTTCTCCTGATGGGACTAACTCATTTATTTAGCATACCTCTATTAAGTTTTGTTGCACCTTGGCAATATCTAACCACAGGAATAATTATGGCTGGCTGTTTGTTGTTATTGTCCGAATTGCAGTGGGATATGCGATCGCCGATCGACAATAGTTTGCTAAGCGCAGAACAGAAAGAATTTAATAGAATTCAACAGCAACTGCGACAGAGTGGCGCGATGGTATCCAAATAAATCACAAATGTAAAGAATTCTGTAGCACTGCTGACACTTTCCACAAATCGTACACAATAGTAAAGATACAGCATCAATAAAAAACCAACTTTAACCAGAACAGGTGTTTTGCTGTTTTACCTGTGAATCGCCAACTTTAGGGGAACGGTGTCCGGGAGGCGACGGGCTAACAATGCTGTACTTGCGACGAGAAAAGTTAATTCCGGTTGAGAGTAGTTGTTAAAACAAAAAAAGTGGTGCAGGGTTTTTACCGTTTCCCCTGCTTCGCAGTCTCTGAGGAGAGGCTAAACCCTCTACTAGAACAGCCCGACGAGATTGACACAAGTTTTGACAGTTGCTCATGCCGATTTTTAAGTTCAGTGTTTAAGAAAATTGAGGAAATGCTCGCTGAGGAGCATTGCAGGACTTAGGATTAAATAAGTCCTGCTTTATCCTGGAAAATTTAAGTTCTGTTTTACTCTGACGTGCGTTTTCGCAATATCTCCCTTACTTCCATTAAAATCTGGCCCAACATATTTTTGCCGCTGCCATCTTTACCGCAACCCCAATAGTAATCAACAGGGGAATTTTCCACTATTTCCTCATCCGCTGTAGCGAGTAAAATTTCTCTAATTTCGGCATGAGTTTCAAATTTTCGGAGTACGGCTTTTCTCATGATATCATCTTTTACTTTTTCCCAATCTTTGCGGAGGGGACGAGAGCGATCGCGTCCCATTTTTGCGGCATCTTTCGGCGTTTTTGCTTGGCGAATTTGGTCGCAGTGAGCCGTTTTGGGAAACTTTTGTGCTTGAAAATAATGTTCGGTAGTTGACCAATATTCTCCGTCTAACTCGAATCCATGACTGGAAAAATTAGAAAAACAGCCGTATTCGCTGGCAGTGGTGTAGAAGTAGATAGCCATAAAGTCTGCGATTTCAATTTCGTTAATAATCTTGGTTAATCGTCAGTTTTACCTCTCTGAATTATCCAATATCTTCAACCGCACATCAATATCTTCAAGATGGGAACCGATGTAAGACAGCAGGGCGTAGATGAATACGATCACCCCTACCATTTCCAAAATTTCCTCAACACAAACCATCAAACCGTATATCAAGTTTCGTTTAGTTACCGCATCTGCATAATAGCCAGTAACCATTTCCATGCCAAGTGCTCCACCCACATATATACTGCCTGCTAGTAAGAAAAAGTCCCTTGTTTTCCGGGGTAGGTGCCGGAGAAACTTCAGATAAGCCAGCGCAGTAACCCCAACAAAAATCGCCCCCGGAATTACCCAAATGAAGTAAAAAAATCCCCCTAAATTCAGTGCCTTTCGCAAGTCGTTAATAATTAATATTTCGTGCAGACTCAATATTTCATCTAAAGAAAAAAATACAAACATCAACGCCAGCGCTTTCCAGTGTCCAAAATACCGATCGCCCTGCTTCTTCTTAGCACTAGCAATAATACCTAGCAAAATCGCGCAAAACAGCAAAGTAAAGGACGAGTACCACGAAGGATAATTTATTTCTTGGTCTAAGTTAAACAAACTAATCCAGCGTTCTTTATAGTTAAAACCGTACCGCAGAACTTGTACGATGCAACCAGCAACAGCAAAGAAGAGCACCCAAATGCTGAGAGAGAAGGCAACTCTCTTCGGCGAAACAGAAATAAGGAATTTCATCAAGTTTTTGATAAACTAGAACAAGCAAAATCAAACTATAAAGTAAAAAGTTACAAATCGCAAGAGCGGCACAATCCGCCACCTCGGATTTTTATTTAGAAAAAATTACCAATCACTGACAATGCACGTTCAAATTGAAACTTTCACTGTCCGCAAGCGGTTTGCGCTTACCATCAGCCGCGGTACAACAGCCCAAAGTACGAATTTATGGGTAAAATTAGCACACGAAGGCATCGAAGGTTGGGGAGAAGCATCGCCCTTTTCCACAGGTTCTCGGCCCCAAACTACCGAAATGCTGTTAGCTGCATTGCAAGAAGTTGCACCGCTGCTAGAAAAGTTTACTTTGTTCGATCGCCAAAAAATCGAACAAGTATTAACAGAGGTCAACTTACCCTCATCCGCCCGCGCCGGCATCGACATGGCAATGCACGACTGGCTGGGCAAAAAAGCAGGCTTGCCACTGTGGAAAATGTGGGGATTAGATCGATCGCGCATCGTCCCCACCTCCGTCACAATCGGCATTAATTCCCCCTCTGGTGCAATAGAAAGAGTGCGCGATTGGTTTGGCAAAGCTCCAGCAGGTCTCAAATACCGCGCCGTTAAGGTTAAATTAGGAAATCCCGCAGGAATCGAAGCCGACAAAGCTATGTTAATAGCAGTGCTAGATGAAGCACCAGCTAACCTTAAAATTAGTGTTGATGCTAACGGCGGTTGGAGTTTGACCAGCGCGATCGAAATGTGTCGCTGGCTGGAAAAATACAATATAAATTATGTCGAACAGCCGCTTTCACCCCTCGCAGATATGGATGAATTCTCAGAACTGTACCGTCAATCGCCCCTGCCAATTTTTGCTGATGAAAGTTGCTTTAATAGTTCCGATATACCCAAGTTAGCGCACTGCGTCCACGGCATCAATATCAAAATGATGAAGTCAGGCGGATTGACGGAAGCAATGCGGATGATTCACACCGCAAAAGCCTACAAGTTGCAAGTAATGTTCGGCTGCTATTCTGATAGCGCGATCGCAAATACAGCAGCCGCACAACTTTCACCGCTAGCTGACTATTTGGATTTGGACAGTCACTTAAATTTATTAGACGATCCTTTCACCGGTGCGATCGTCGAAAATGGGTGTTTGCTGCCAAACGGGCGATCGGGATTGGGAGTGCGGCGAATTGAGATTGTAGAATAGAAGTATCGCTCAAAACACATCTGGAGATACTATGATGCCAGTGGAATCAATAGGAGAGCAAATTGATAGAGAAGCCAAGCTTTTCTTTGAAGAACACAAGCCGCCGACTGATTTAATTTTTGATGATGGTGCAGAAATGGAAAGCAACCGCCACCGTATAGCAATGACCGTTTTAATCCGTTCCGTAGAACAAGGTTTAGCTAACCGAAACGATTTTTTTGTCGGTGGCAATATGTTTATTTATTACAGCGCTAAACAGATTCGGAATCAGGATTTCCGAGGCCCGGATTTTTTCGCTGTGTTGGGTGTTGACAGCAATCCTTCCCGACAAGGCTGGGTAGTTTGGGAAGAAAACGGACGTTACCCGGATGTCATTGTGGAACTGCTGTCGCCGTCAACGGCAAATCAGGATACAGGCAAAAAAAAGGATATTTACGAGCAGGTTTTTAGAACTCCTGATTACTTTGTTTTCGATCCTTTCGAGCCGAATTCTTTGCAAGGATGGCGTTTAGATGCCAACCTGCGCTATCAGCCGTTAGTGGCCAACGAGCGGGGTTGGCTGTGGTGCGAAACCTTAGGCTTTTGGTTGGGCACTTGGGAAGGAATTGTCGATCGAGAAACAGCAACTTGGGTGCGTTTTTTCGACGAATCTGGCAATTTAGTTTTGTTGCCGGAGGAAGCCGCTCAACAACAAGCCGAAGCCGCTCAACAACAAGCGGAAGCCGCTCAACAGCAAGCCGAACAGGAACGCCAGCGAGCCTCGCGACTAGAGGCCAGATTGCGAGAATTGGGAGAAGATCCGAATGATCTTACCATGAACCCAAATCACAGCTAACACCCAATCGATTTTAGATTTTAGATTTTAGATTTTAGATTGAAGCTAAAATCTAAAATCGCCGTCTCAAAAGTGAACCAATGACTAAAAACTATCCGATCAAAAATGGTAAAGTTGCTATCCTGCTGCACGAGGGAATTCTCGGTTCTTCCGGCAAAACAGGCTTAGCTTTTTTACGCTACAGCGAAGCACAAATTGTAGCAGTAATAGACCGCAAATGTGCCGGAAAATCTTTACCTGAATTAACGGGAATTCCTCAACAAGTACCGATAGTTGCTTCCGTTGCAGCAGCACTGCAATTTGCGCCGGATATTCTGCTAATTGGCATCGCTCCTTCCGGCGGTGTTTTGCCTGCGGAATGGCTGCCAGAAATTAATCAAGCGGTAGCAGCGGGTTTGTCAGTTGTCAACGGTTTGCACGCGAAACTTGCACCTTTGATAACAGTTCCGTTAACCGAAAATCAATGGATTTGGGACGTGCGTCAGGAACCGAAATCTGTCGGTGCGATCGCCTCTGCTGCTGCGGCTAAATTAAGTTGTCGCCGCGTGTTAACTGTGGGTACAGATATGAGCGTTGGCAAAATGTCAACCAGTCTGGAACTTAATCGCACTTGCTTGCGGCGAGGTTTGCGTTCCAAATTTTTAGCAACGGGACAAACGGGTTTAATGATTGGAAATGAAGGCATTCCTTTGGATGCAGTGCGAGTTGATTTCGCCGCTGGTGCTGTCGAAGAAATGGCGATAAAATTAGGTTCTGAATGCGAGATTCTGCACGTAGAAGGGCAAGGTTCGCTATTGCATCCGGGTTCGACGGCGACTCTGCCGCTGTTGCGGGGTTCGCAGCCAACTCACTTAATTTTAGCGCACAGAGCCGGACAAACTAGCATTCGCAATCACCCGCACGTATCGATTCCCAGGTTATCAAAAGTAATTGAATTGTACGAAATGGTAGCCGCTGCTGCGGGTGCTTTTGCAGGGGGAAAAGTGAGCGCGATCGCCCTCAACACTCATCACTTCAATGAGGCTGATGCGCTGTTAGCAATAGCTGAAGTTCAAGCAGAAACGGGATTGCCTTGTACCGATCCGGTAAGGTTTGGCGCGGAGGTTTTGTGGGAGGCGATCGACAATTAGTATGCTACAATAAATTTCAATTGAAGATGCAAAGCCATGACACAATCAATTCAAGCAAAAACACTGACTCTGCACGATGTCAAAACAAAATTTAACTTCCAACTTTGTGAAGACGAGCAATTCTTCCGGGAGTGGATTGACGATTTACCAGAAATTACTAATGAAGAAAAGCGATATCTAGACAAAGTAAAGGCTGGCTATACTAACAGTGCCGAGTACCCAATGATAGAAGATACCGTAAAAATGGTGGTACTGGCTCCCTTGCTATTTTTAGCAGGTTTATTCTTGACTCCCTTTCACATAGAGTCAGAAAAATCGGTGGAACTGGTTACAGTGGATGAAGATATACTTGTCAGAGGAAGCATTGATATTCTGCTTTTAATTGAATCTTTTTGGGTTGTGGCGATCGAAGCCAAGCGAGCTCAATACTCTCTTGATGCGGGACTTCCACAGCTACTCTTTTATATGCTGAATGACCCGAATTCAGAAAGACCATCATTTGGACTTCTGAGTAATGGCAGTAGTTTCCGATTCATCAAAGTGACTAAACAAGGTACACCCCATTATGCTTTGTCTAAGCTTTTTGATATTTGGAGCCCGGACAACGAACTTTACGAAGTTTTTCGCATATTTAAACGAATCGCTGCTGTAGTTTCCAACTATAACTAATGACTGAAATTTCTGTTTCCTTACCCCCAGAATGCGTTCTACGCCAAGCCTCAGCTCAAGATATCAAATCAATTAGAAGGTTAGTGTGGAGCGCCAAACTCGATCCAACTCAGTTGCGCTGGGAGCAATTCTGGGTCATCGAATGCGGTGGGAAATTGGCAGCTTGCGGACAGTTGCGGAACTTTGCGGGCGCGCAAGAATTGGGCAGTTTGGTGGTGGCGAAAGAATGGCGCGATCGAGGTTTGGGAAGATACCTCACAAAATATTTAATTCAACAAGCTACAGAACCGCTATATTTAGAATGTTTGGGAAAGCGACTCGCATCATTTTATACTCGCTTTGGATTCGTAGAAGTTTCCGTACAAGAATTGCCGCAGTCGCTTAAATTCAAGTTCGGTTTGTCTCAATTAGCTAAAACTTTATTCAAAATTCCTGTAACAATTATGCAGTATCAAGCAGGTTTTCTATAATTATGACTTTTATGAATTTAAGATTCTGAATTTATGAATGGATTTTAAGTTCGACCTGTTCAATAATTGGATAACAGGGTGCGATCGAGCTACACCGAGCGAAAACTCCTACCGCGTCGCGATATCTGCGTCAGTCTCGATCGCCTATTGTCTATGCCTAAATAGGTAGGTAAAAACTCACATCTTGCACTATTCTCAGGAACAGGCAAGATGCCTGTTCCACAAAGAGTGAATTTTCTTGTGGAACAGGCATCTTGCCTGTTCATAAAAAGCTTATAGAAAATGGTGCAACATCTGAGTACAAATCAACCTCGCATGGGGAGGGCGGGTGAGTGCCCTAGTAAAGTGGTTTAGATCATAGATCCGGGCGCTTACGGGCCCCTAATGGCGCACAGGGTGTCAGAAACCGGGTTTTTAGGGGTTTGGTGCCAAAGTCACCGACTAGATATGTATGGATATTCCGGATTGGGCGATGGAGACGGCGTAAGTTCATAATTCACCGTTCGCGGTAGTCCAGTTGGCTAAATTGGCACAGCTACAAGCCTGATAGCTAGGCACAAACCGTTGCAAAATCGTTGTTTGCAGGTTGGCAAGTGTCATGTGCCAGTACCAGACTCGGAAAGTGGACTGGCGATCGCCCCAAAGATATTCGACTCCTGGCACATTAGTAAGTGTAAAGCAAGTGAGTCACAACCCAATCAAAAAATTCAACCCACAAGTTAAACCCAAAAATAAAACATTTTCACAGCAGCAGTAATGCGGAATCAGACAATCTCTAATGTAGCTAACCACATCTACCCTTAAGGTAAATCCCACCAACTACTCAACCATTAAATCCTTAATTCAATACCTCGTAATTAATGGATTTTGACTCCCCGCAACCGCTTCTCAAATCCCCTCAACATTTCAAAAATTCTTAGCTTTTATCCTGATAAAAGCACGGAAGGCAAGAACAATGAAATATCAAGGCAATCAGTCAATCTTAACCGAGGAAATGCAGCCTCTCAAATAGCATAAACAGACAATTACACATCCCCATATATTTTAACACCACAGGAGTAAATATCATGTTCAACGTAGTAAAAGCTTTCGGCTCGATTTTCTCTACCCAAGGATACAGCACAGCTAACAATATGCTCATCAAAAATTACGTCAACACCAATTTTAACTATTTCAACGAAGAAGCAGTCGTCGATGAATCGATTTACCCGAATCAAACAGGTCGCGTCCGCTTCCAAGGTAGCTGGTGGCCCGCACGGTGCGATCGCCAAATCACCCTCACACCCGGAGACACGGTTTATGTCATCGGCGTTGACAACATCACTCTGTTAGTTTCCCTCGCTCCCGCAGACTAAATCAGAGATTGAACAACCAGGAAATGCAACCTTTCAAATAGCATCAATAGGCGATTAAACTTCCATATATTTTAACACAAAAGGAGTCAACAAAATGTTTAACGTAGTAAAAGCTTTCGGTTCTATTTTTTCTCTTCACACCTACAGCCCAGAAAAGAATATCTTAATGGATAACTACATCAACACCAATTTTAACTACTTCAACGAAGAAGCAGTCGTCGATGAATCGATTTACCCGAATCAAACAGGTCGCGTCCGCTTCCAAGGTAGCTGGTGGCCCGCACGGTGCGATCGCCAAATCACTCTCACACCGGGAGACACGGTTTATGTCATCGGCGTTGACAACATCACTCTGTTAGTTTCCCTCGCTCCTGCAGACTAAACTAGAAAGTAATCTCAACTTTTTCACTGTCTGAGCCCCGACTTATTCAAGAAGTCGGGGCTCAGACTATTCTGTTTTTTAGTGGCAATTTGGCTTAAATATCCCCTTTATTTCTTAGCCCGCGGAGGCGGGCATTGTTTGTGTAGTAGCGGTTTCAACCGCCGAATTATAAAGGAGGTAAGCTGTTCTGCGCTACAATAAAATGGCATTTTTGAGAGCTTGTTTGTTGAGGCGATCGCGGAGTTGAGATTCGCTACTTTCTCGGCTGACTGCTGCTTTTTCTGATGCCTTAGCGATCGGTAGTGGTTCGAGCAGTTTGGCTTGAGCTTCCTGAATTGAAGGGTAATTTTCAGCCCAGGATGAAATCGCTTCTGAGAGGACATCGATCTCATCGGATAAGGGTTCAATTAGCTGCGCTAGTTCGGTTAATTGTTCGGCCCCGAAGAGCGATCGCTGCTGAGTTAATAGTTCGATAAACGAGTCGATATTTTGTTCGGGGAGTGACATCGATTCCCGTTGAATTTTGTTAATTGTTTGCCGAACAAATTCGAGAGACAAATCTAATAATTGCGCGATCGTCTCTAAATTCATTCCAAATGCTATCATCCGACGAATGGCTTCTAACTTCGCTTGGCGTTCACCTTGTTCGAGTCCTTGTTCGAGTCCTTCTTCTAAACCTTCTTGCTTGACTTCCTGGTAAAATCGAGTTTGTCTGAGTTCGCTTAAATTCAACATGGCGGCAATTTCCTCGCGGCTTTTCTGGGGGAGTTTGTAGACGATAATTGTTTCGATGAGGTTAATTAAATCGCGTTGAACGGTGGGATCGGATATCTGTTGTCGGGCCATTGCGATCGACTGCCGTGCTTGTTCTGCTGCTGTCTCTGCTGGCTCGATTACCAGTTTAACAACTTTGACTCCGAGCGATCGATCTGCGGCTTCTGGCAATTCATCGAGGTAAATCCGTTGGACGCGCTGACTGGTTAAGAGTTCCTGAAATTGCAGCATCTGTTCGTGTTCGATGCGACGATTGGGATAGATGACAACTACGCGCCAAGGATTGAGGGGTTTGTATTGTCGCAGATAGAGAAAGAGTTCGCCAAAGATGCGGTAGTACAAGTCGGCATCGGGTTGAAACTGAACTTCAGCCAAGTAAAATGGTTTTTCAGGTTCTTCGGTTTTGGGGAGAAATAACCCGTCGATGCGGAATGCGAGTTGTTTGATTTCGCGGGAGGTGAATTCATAGGCGGTGGCTTCGTCTGGGGAACGATCGATCAGTTCAAAGAAGAAGCGGGGAAATTCCTGAAACAGGCTGTAGAAAATGGTGTCTGTTTTCATGAGTTGTCGATGCGAATCGAAGATGGGTACTATATCATGCCAAGATTGGTAAATGCGATCGCCTATATGTACCTCTTGCCCCAGAACTGAATATCCTGTAAACTAGGTTAAGAACGCCTAAGTAAAAATATTGAGTCAAATGTTGTCAATACCTCTTCTGTTAACAATAGCAGCCTTGGTTGGTATATTAATAATCTACCTGAGTAGAACGTGGCTTCAAATGCGACACGAGCGGAATTCGCTGAGACAGGCTCTGAGTAAGTATCAGAGTTTAACTTCCCGGGAAGAAACAGAAAAGCAACTAGATTCAAACATTCAGTTAAAACAAAACGAGCTACAAGAACTGGATGTCCAACAGGAAACCATAAGAACCTCTATCAAAAACTTACAAGCTAAACTGCGTGAGAATCAGGCTAAAGAGTATTTGATATCTATAGAGGCTTACGAACCAAAATATGATTTTATAAACTCTGGAGATTATCTACAACAATTAGGAGAAATTCAAAAAAAACAGCGAACAATGCAACGCAATAACGAAGCCTTTATTTCTGATACTCCCTGGAGTATAGGAGAAGGTAAACAAGGAGAAAAACAAGGAGAAAAAATGATAAAAGACCTCCTAAAGATGATAGAAATTGTATTTGAAGAACAGTGCAGGTATGTTGGCCAAGAAGTTACATCTAAAAACCTTGATTCTTTAAAGAAGAAGATAAATGACTATTGTGATAAAATTAATAGGTATTTGCAAAAAATAGACTGTAGGATCTCCGAAAAGTATTTAAGTCTTAAATTGATACAGCTAGATATCGAGTATGAATTAGAATATATAAAAGAGAAAGAGAAAGCAAGAGAAAGAGCAATCAAAGAACAGATGGCACAAGAAAAAAAAGAGCGCATTAAAATGGAAAAGGCGCAACAAGAAGCTGAAGAAGCTGAGCAAAGAGAAAGGCAATATCAAGAAGAGCTTGTAGGTCTAGAAAAGAAAAAAGTGGCTGGTTTACAGCCAGAAGAATATGAGAGTCAAAGTAAATATCTTAAAGAGGGGCTTTTTCAAGCTAAAACTGATAAAGAAAAAGCTCAAGAAAAAGTTATTTCATGTTCCCGAATGCTCAAGTCTGGTTACATTTATGTAATTTCAAATATTGGTTCTCTCGGACGAGATGTATATAGGATATTTATGACGAAGAATAGTGACCCAGATGTATATATCAGAACCATGAATCCTTATGTTCCATTCCCCTTTGATATTCATTATAAGATTGTTTCAGATGATGCTTCAGCCACAATACAGCATTTTCATGAGCAGTTTTATGATAGAAGAGTGAATATAGAAAATGAAAGGAGAGAGTTTTTTAGGGTTTCATTCAATGAAATTGAGCAAATTGTACAAGAACTTGAGCGAGAGACTGGGGCTTTGACGATTGAAAAATGTGAAAGAGTACCTCAAGCTTACGAATACCGCAGAACTAAAGTAGCAGAACGAAGAAAATCCGATGATACAACCTTAATCGACGCATATATAGATGAAGATGAGATAGCTTAGGAACAGTAACGACATAAAAACATATTGGAATATAGTCAGCTATAAAGAGCGAACAATCCTGAAACCAATATTGTGAGATGGTTTGTTGGTATTATTGTACCAGCGGCTAGCAGAACGACATCGTAAGGGTTCATTACGCCACGAACCACCACGGATTACATGAGTTTGATTTTCGCTACCATCTAGCCATTCATCTCCATTGGTAGGTGAACCATCATAACTTTCATGCCAGCTATCTAAACACCATTCCCATACGTTGCCATGCATATCAAATAGTCCAAAGGAATTCGCTACTTGAAAGCTATCTACTGAATTAGTTTTTTCACGATAAATTCCTTGAGGTTCTGAACTCCAAAGATAGCGACCATCGTAATTAGCTAAGTTGCTAGTAATTGTTTCGCCAAAATGAAAAGGAGTTGTAGTTACTGCACGACAGGCGTATTCCCACTCTGCTTCGCTAGGAATACGATACTCGTGACCTGTTTTTTGAGATAAGCGATCGCAAAACTCAATGGCATCATACCAAGAAACATTAGTAACTGGATGTTTTTTTCCTCCCAAGTTTGACGGACGAAGTTTTAGCTTTTGATGGACTTCTTTTAAACCAGCAATTTCTCTCCACTGTGCTTGTGTAATTGGTGTCTTACTCATCAGAAAAGGTTTAACTTTAACTGAATGTTGAGGTCTTTCATTAATGTATCGCTTGTCTTTAGATTCCAATGAACCCATTAAAAAATCTCCTCCCGGAATAACAACCATTTCTAACATCACCCCCTTCCCTAAATCTTCGATAAGGCATTGAGTCTGCTTTGGATAACTACTAATCTCTTTACCTTGAGCATCTATTGTCACCGTTATAAATTCAAAGGGTTGAGTTCCAGGAATTGATGGGATAATCAAGTTGGTATTTTGTTGTTCCTCCAAACCCTCTATCCCTTGCTTGGGGGTAGAAATTATAGGTAATTCCTGCTGCTGTCTAGTGGATTGTAATTGCGTTGGAAACTCTTCTATATTGTTACTGTTGTTCGATTTTTCGTCACGTTTGAATAGATAGCCATCTTTCACGCGCATAAAGATAACAGGGGTGGCAAAATCCCGTTTCCGATATTGCGTATTCAGCGCGATCGCTCTCCTTCCATTCTGAGCCGCAATACCAACTGGGTCATCCTGAGCTAACCGTTTGTAGAAGCAATCAGCAAAGCGACTTGCTGTAAAGTTAGAAACTTCGTACTGCATCGCCACAACCACCGGAATATTCTGCTGCACAATCTTAGAGGAAACGCCAACAAAAGCTTGCGAAGCAGACAGCTTTCCCCCCTCACAAGCTTGCAGCATTACAACTCCAGGGCGGTGTCGGTTAAATAGCCCACCGAAGAAACTGGCATCTACCCATAAGGCTTCGTCCATATCGTCAACCAGAGCAATTTCCCCCACTTCCTGACCTCTCTCATCATGCAGACGACCATGCCCAATGAAGTGAAAAATATGGGGTTTTTGTTCTAGCACCTCATCAATAGCTTCAGGAGTGGCTGGATTGACAATGGGTAGTAGCTCGACCAGATCAGATTGGTTAGTTGCCAGTTTTTCTAACGCAACCTGCACTTTTTCATAGACAACTGAACCTAAATTTATGGGTGCAGCGATCGCTAAGGCAATCCTCAGCTTTTCATCTAGGTTTAACTGAATCGCAGGAGCTGAATACCATTGGGAACGTCGGCGGGTGAAGATGAGATTAGGGTCAGTTCCCAGCCATATTTCACCTAAGTTTGCACTCCCAGGTAAGCAGGTGAACTCCCAAGGTAATGCCGCCACATCAGACATTCCATGCTCATCAATATCTAGCTCAACTTGCAGCAACTGCTTGTCTGTCTGCACGACATCGTAATAAAAGTTTACGAAATCCTGGCGCAGTACATTATCAAATAGAATATTAAACAAACCTTCTCCAATGGCGCGTGTATTGCTGGATTCTTTCAGATCGTTGTTACCAGCCACTTCGAGCAAGGGTTTAATTTCTTCTAACTTCTCATAGCTAAATATCCCATAAGGTTCACCTAGAGGTTGATGCTGAGCATCCCACTTTTTCACCTGCACACGATCGTAGTTAGCCACGCAAATGCGATAAGTACAGTAAGCTTTTGTCATTGATTATTATCATAAAATAGTGAATTTCTACCTAATTTTCTAGCCTTTAGTAGTTGCTTGGGGTAGAATGAGCGACCATTTTTCATTTGCAATTCGAGCCAACTGAATCGCAGCTTCATCACGGCGCAGTAGATTCTTGAACCGATCTGATAATTCGCTAAATACATCCCGCACATCGGCAGTCAGCCAATTCATATTGGGTTCTGCCCAGGCCATCCCTCGCAAATTAATCGATTCTGTTCCTTTAGGCACTTTGAAAACCACTGCAAATTTTGCTGTTCCGACTTTTTGAATTTCCTCGTCTTGGATGCGCCAATAACAAGTGGAATTCCCCTCACCTACGGCAGTAATCTCAGCATGACTCAGTTCGTATTTATATTCAGGAAGCGCCAGAAATGCTTTGAGTTCATTCTTATTTGCTGCATTTGTTTTTAGCTCACCCGGAAGCAGGTTTGTAAGTTCACCTAGCCAAGCGCTGTCTACTCCAGCACTCCATTCGAGGTTTCCATTTAGCCCGATGTCTATGCCAACCCCAAAATTCATTATAGTTCGCCACTTCTGATGAGGGAAAATGCTCTGAATAATTGGCTCATTATTACCTTTGGGATGAAAATCAAGCTTACAGATTAACCGTCTGAATTGAGCGCCCGGTTTAGGACGCAAATCTACTGTCAGTGTCATGTAATAAAAATCATACTGAGTTTGCATCTGCTGTTTATAGATGCCGATTAATTCAGTCCCACTTTCTTTAAATATTTCCTCTGTCAGCAAGATCAACCTATCTTGCGGATTGCCAAAGCTGACCTGAGTTTTCAATAGACTCTCAACGGCTGCTGCACCTGTACCAAGTTTTGTCCCTCCAGCCAGGGTGCCTTCCCACTTTTGCACCTCTTGAAGGAGTTCTGACAGCAGGGTATCCGCTTCTTGGATGTTAGGCAGGGATAGGTTATCGCTCATATTAGGTCTCTCGGGTGGTGATTACAATATTTTCCCTACAACCAAGCTGATTTTGGGAAATTGTAAAAGTATCTTTATCATTGTAAGTTGCTGGAGAGTGTACGTAGGCTCGATCGCCATAAATCCGCCACTCCTAGTATGCTTAAATAAGTTGAGACACATACTAACCATATTTAAACCAGTGAACTTTCAATCAGTCATTGCCACCTTAAACAAATTCTGGAGCGATCGAGGATGCCTGATCGCCCAATCCTACGACACAGAAAAAGGTGCAGGAACCATGAATCCCCACACCTTTCTCAGAGCAATTGGCCCCGAACCTTGGTCTGTCGCCTACATCGAACCCTGTCGCCGCCCCACCGACGGACGCTACGGCGAAAATCCCAACCGCTTCCAACATTACTATCAATATCAAGTTTTAATTAAACCCTCTCCTCCCAACATCCAAGACATCTATTTAGACTCCCTCAGAGCATTAGGAATTCGCCCAGAAGACCACGACATTCGTTTCGTAGAAGATAACTGGGAATCGCCCACCCTCGGAGCTTGGGGCGTCGGCTGGGAAGTCTGGCTCGACGGCATGGAAATCACCCAATTTACCTACTTTCAACAATGCGGTAGCATTGACTGTCGCCCTGTCTCCATTGAAATTACCTACGGACTAGAACGCCTCGCAATGTATCTCCAAGAAGTCGATGCGATGACGAAAATTCAGTGGAAAGATGGCATCACTTACGGCGACGTTCACCTGCAAGGAGAAATAGAACAGTGTACTTATAACTTTGAAGCTTCCAATCCAGAATTGCTGTTTACTCTATTTGGATTGTACGAGCAAGAAGCCGAACAATTGACAAAAAAAGGATTGGTTTTGCCTAGTCTTGATTATGTGTTAAAATGTTCTCACACTTTCAATTTACTCGATGCTAGAGGTGTAATTTCGGTAACGGAAAGAACTCGGTATATCACCAAAATTCGCAACTTGGCGCGGCGAGTGGCTCAGCTTTATTTGGAACAGCGCGAAAAGCTGGGTTTTCCTTTAGAAAAAGCTGTAAAAGTTTGAGTTTGAGTTGGATTGTGGGGCGGGCATCTTGCCTGCTTCGAGAACGGGCAAGATGCCCGTTCCACAAAGAGTGAGTTGGATTGGGGAGTGGGCATCTTGCCTGCTTCAAGAACGGGCAAGATGCCCGTTCCACAAAGAGTCAGTTGGATTGGGGAGTGGGCATCTTGCCTGGCTCAATAACGGGCAAGATGCCCGTTCCACGAAGGTCATGTTTTTAATTAATTAAATGCCTAATTATTCGGAAAATAATACAGAAACAACTCCTCAACTGCGAATTGACGGTGTAAGCTTGAAAACACCGATCGCCTCAAGTCATTTGTTGGAAAATATATCGTTTCAGGTACACAAGGGATCTCGCGTGGCAATTGTGGGCCCTTCAGGTGCTGGCAAAACAACGCTGTTGCGACTGCTAAATCGGCTCAGCACTCCCACCAGCGGCTCGATTTATCTGGAAAATACAGAATATCGCCAAATACCTGCGATCGAACTTCGCAAACAAATCACCCTCATCCTGCAAGAATCCAAGCTTTTGGGAATGTCGGTGCGAGAAGCATTGGCTTATCCTTTGAAGCTGCGGGGCGTCAATTCATCAAACATTAGTGAGAGAATTAGCGGGGCGATCGAACAACTGCACATACCCCAAGAATGGCTCAATCGCACCGAATTGCAGCTTTCCACAGGCCAAAAACAGCTCGTGGCGATCGCCCGCGGCATCATCCTACAACCAAAAATCTTGCTTTTAGACGAGCCAACATCCGCCCTAGACGCCGGAAAAGCCGCCCACCTTTTGCAAGTATTGACACAGCTAACAAACGGCAAAACCACAATTGTAATGGTGAACCATCAATTAGAATTAGCCGAGCAATTTAGCACGCGAATTCTGCATTTACAGCGCGGAAAGCTCATCGAAGATTTGCCCTCTCATCAAATTAATTGGGTGCAACTGCGGCAAAATTTAATCCAAGCAGAAGCAGAAGCCCAACAAGAATGGTGAAGATAAAAAATAGGATGCAGAGCCTCTGGTGTAATTAATTTGGATTTTTTAACCGCAGAGGGCGCAGAGGGCGCAGAGAAAGAGAGGGGAACAAAGAAAAAGAGCCGTTTACAAATTGTTTAGGAAATTAAACCCATTTTTTGATAAATTGGTTTGACTAAATGTTTTAAAGCGGGCAACTGTTTGGTAAAAACTATGGAGCCTAAAACACAAATTATACCTCCAATGATGACTGTATTGGGAGCGCCGATATAATTGGCTAATCCGCCGCCCACTAAATTACCAAACGGTGTCACTCCAAAAAATGCCATCGTGTATATGCTCATCACTCTTCCGCGTTTGTCATCTTCCACAATTGTTTGCAAAAATGTGTTTCCTCCTGCAAATTGCAAAATGAAACCAAACCCCACGAACAACATCATGATTAATGAGAGCCATAAGACGCGGGACAAACCAAAACCTATCAGCCCGAATCCCATAATTGCTGGTGAAATCGCAATCAATTTGCCGAGGCCAACTATACTTTTGCGAGAAATCAAATAAATCGCGCCCGCGAAGGCGCCAACTCCCGAAGATGCCATCAAAAAGCCGAGGGTTTGTGCGTCGCCTTGCAGAATTTTTGTGGCAAAAATCGGGACTAATACTGTGTGTGACATTCCCGCAAAACTGACTAATGCTAATAGCAGTAAAATTGCTCGAATCGGGGGAAACCCGAAGGCATAAACGAATCCTTCTTTTAATCTTTGTAAGGGTTTGGTATTAGTTGCCGCAATTTTACGGGCTTTGATCTTCATCGCTAATAAGCCTGCAATTACAGCTATGTAGCTGAGTCCATCAATAAGAAAGCAATAACTTGCGCCGACTGTAGCTATTAGCAAACCTGCAATTGCTGGGCCGATTAATCGGGCTCCGTTGAACATGGAAGCGTTGAGGGCGATCGCATTTGCTAAATCTTCTTTCTTTTCTACAAGTTCCGGTACAAAAGCTTGCCGTGCCGGCGCGTCAAAGGCGTTAATTGCGCCTTGAAAGAAACTCAGTACCAGGATCTGCCAAATGTTAACGACTCCTGTTAGCGCTAAAAATGCTAGCGCTAAGGATTGAACCATTGCTAATATTTGAGTGGCAATTATGACTCGGTGGCGGTTCCAGCGATCGATTAAAACTCCTGCAAAAGGCAGTAAAATTAATGTGGGGATTTGACTTGTAAATCCCACCACGCCGAGCATCCAAGGTGAATCGCTCAAATTGTAGACAAGCCAAACAGTAGCGACTTGCGTCATCCAACTGCCAATCAGTGAGAGCCCTTGTCCTGCAAAAAACAGGCGATAATTTCTCGATCGCAGCGCTGGAGGAAGTTGTATTGTTTTGATTTTTGCTAGTAGATTCATGCGAGAGTACGGCCTTAGCAATCCTATTTGATTGGTAAACATTTTGTAGGGGTAGCGCCCCGGGGCTTACCCCTAATTAGCTAAGGGCAACCATCGGGGGACTGCCCCTAGACTCATTATTACGAATCATTGAGAATTGCGATATGAGCCGAAGGTTCTATTTTATAACTCCCGAAAACCCGGATTTGAGTATTGTTAAATTTTTGCCCGCAGCAAAACGATCGCCACATTTAAATTTTTCAGTCGCGATCGCTTGACTAACAAGAAATTCCTTCCTCTAACTCTTTCCTCAATCAATGCTCAATAGCCAAGTACCGAGGTAACGCAGCAAGGGAACGTCTCCAGGAGTGCGGATGCGGACGTTGAAATGGTACATTCCGCCCGGAGATGGGTTTTGGACGTTGGAGAGTACAACCTCAACATTGTTGCCTGCAGGAATTGGTTCTGTGGGATAAATTTCTATGAAACGATTTTCTTTGTCCCAGATTACTTCTTGCAATTCTATTGTTTTGTTTTTGACGCGCACTTTAATGTCTTTTTGGTCGAATTCGCCTTTGTAGTAGTCTGGATAGGATATGTTCAGTTGGGCGATCGCCAAACTTACTTTTTTGGAAGGAATTCGCAGCCGATATCTATCGCCGCTCATCCCCGCTTTGCCGTAATCTAAGCGATAGTTTAATTGGTTGGCGCGCTCCGGGCCGCCGAAAATCGTGAATCCTGGCATGGACTGAGCTAAACTGATGGCGGGTAATCCAGCCACCAAGCAACCTGTAACCGCTAGTGCTGAAAATAATCGTCGCATAACAACTCCTCTAATTAAACTCTTGTTGAAATACTCACCGGCTATCAGGCGCGGTGATTCTTGACGCTTCATCGGGTTCTGCTACCGAAATAGTCTGACAATCCCTCAGCGTCCATTTAGAGTCGTGGCGATTCCCCATCCCGACTTGAGCTATATTTCTAGCCGCATTTTCATCTCTATCCTGCTCGGTACCACAATTCAAACAGAGCACTGAGCGAATAGATAAATCGATTTTACCCCACTTGAAACCACAGTCCGAACAGACCTGGCTGGTGGGTTCCCATCGACTAATCACCTTGAACTCTCTGCCCAACTTTTCAGACTTAGCTTCGCACAAAGTCCTGAATTCTCTCCAACCTTGCAAGCTGATTACTCTAGCAAGTTTGCGGTTCTTAACCATGCCCGACACATTTAAATCTTCCAAAACAATCACTTGGTTTTCGTTGACTATTTTGGTCGATAATTTGTGTAGAAAATTTTTACGGACATCAGAAATACGGTTATGAAGCTTGGCGATCTTGATTCGAGTTATATTCCTTCTTTTGGAGTCATGAGGTTGGCGAGCTAACTTGCGTTGCAGTTTGCGAACTTTCCGGTCTAGTTTTTTATAACTAGGACTTTCGGCTTTGGCGCCATTACTCATTACCGCAAAGGTTTTAATCCCTAAGTCGATACCAATACTGGGATGCAAAGCCTCGGATTGAACTGGTTCGACCTCTACAACAAAGCTTAAGAAATAGCGATTAGCGCAATCCTTGATTACCGTGACCGAGCTAGGTGCTGACGGCAAATCCCTCGACCATATTGGCTTGACAATTCCAATTTTTGCTAAGTAAACGCCACCGTTTTTCTTCATGGAAAATCCACGAAGGGTAAATCTGGCCGATTGACGGCTTGTCTTTTTTTTAAACCTAGGATACCGTACTTTTTGCCCTTTTTTTTCCCCTTTATAGGAATCAAAGAAATTCTTAAAAGCCGTTTCTAAATCGGTTACAGACTGTTGCAAGGGAACGCATGACACCTCTTCCAGCCAAGTCCTTTCCTCAGTCTGTTTTGCCCCAGTTATTACTATTTTCTGAAGTTCTGTCGATTTCGGCTTTTTTTCGGATTGTTTGCAAAGTGCAAGAGCATCATTCCAGACAACGCGAACGCAACCGAATAACTGAGCCAAGCTCTGTTTCTGTTGGTCGGTCGGATAGATTCTGTACTTGTACCTTGCTTTCATTGTTTACTATTGCTTGATTGCTTTATTGTACCATGTATTATCAATACAATTAACAGAAAATGAAGAGAATCAAAGCCGTCCTATAAGGACGGGGCTTCAGCCCTCCGCTACGCTCCGCCCAGTTTTTTGGTGAACATTAAATATTGCTCGCCCGAAATTTGCGATCGTGCCTACAATATATCGAATCTCTCAGCCATTTGATGAGGGCGATCGCCCGCCGGCTGAGGTCACTTTTTTTTGCGTAATTTTTGCGTAATACTGATAACTGACATTCAAACTACAGAATTAGGCGACATAAAATTATATCATAATCGGTGGCAAACTTAACAATTTAGCGAATTTGAATGTATAAGATAAGTTAAAGATACGGGTCGAATTTGGGCGATCGGCTTTAGTATCAACGAGAGAAGTTTAGGGCAACGGCTGTTTCAATGTAAAGCAAGGCATCGGGCGATTAAAAATCGCACTTCAAGAAACCTGCGGAGGCAGGTTTTGTCTGTGTAGGCGCGGTTTCAACCGCCCTGGGAAGGCTTAAATAAGGAGAGTTCATGAAATTAGCGATCGCAAAAGAAATAGCAGCAGGGGAACGCCGGGTGGCTTTAGTACCCGACGCTGTAGCCCGATTAGTCAAACAGGGGGTCGAAGTTTGGGTTGAGGCCGGTGCCGGCGCACAATCCTTTTTCTCGGATCTTGCTTACGAAGAAGCAGGAGCTCAGGTTGTCGCCGATACCGCTAGGCTGTGGGGCGAAGCCGATGTCGTCGTGAAAATCGGGGCCCTGCAAGAATCAGAAGTTCATCAACTCCGGGAAGGAGGCGTTTTCATCGGATTTTTGAATCCTCTGGGAGATCCAGCTTTAGTGCAGCGTTTAGCCGATCGCAAAGTAACGGCATTCAGCATGGAAATGATCCCGCGCACCAGCCGCGCTCAAAGCATGGATGCGCTGTCATCTCAGGCTAACGTCGCCGGTTACAAAGCGGTACTGATCGCAGCCTGTGCATTGCCGAAGTATTTCCCGATGCTGACAACGGCGGCGGGTACAATTCGCCCCGCGAAAGTATTGGTAATGGGTGTGGGCGTTGCTGGCTTACAGGCGATCGCCACGGCGCGCCGTTTGGGTGCGGTAGTCGAAGCCTTCGACATCCGCCCAGAAACAAAAGAACAAGTGCAAAGTTTGGGCGCTAAATTCCTTGATGTCGAACTCAAGGAAGAAACCGTCGCCGCCGGAGGTTATGCTAAAGAGCTCTCAGAAGCGGCTAAAGAATACACCCGCCAAGTGCTCACCCAACACGTCAGCGCTTCCGATGCAGTGATTACAACTGCTCAAGTTCCCGGCAGAAAAGCACCTATTTTAGTTACTAGAGAAATGGTTTCTCAAATGAAGCCCGGATCGGTAATTGTTGACCTCGCGGGCGAACAAGGCGGCAATTGCGAATGCACGGAAGCGGGGAAAGATGTTGAATGGAACGGCGTTAATGTCATCGGCCCGATTAATGTGCCTTCGTCGATGCCGGTACACGCTAGCGAAACTTACTCGAAGAATATCTCGGCTTTAGTTCAGTTGATGGTGAAAGATAAGGAACTCAATTTGAATTTTGAAGACGATATCATTGCTGGTTCCTGTGTGGCTCGCGATGGTGAAATTAGTAACCAGCGAGTTCGCGATGCTTTGGCTGCTCAGGCTTCAGCCGTCAGTTAGATTCTGTCGTTATCAGGCAAAGTCCGGCAAGGGTTGAAACCCCTGCCTCAAAGCTAAAGTCCTCGCTATGAGGACTGAAGAACTGATTAAATATCTCCAAAAAAGGCTTTTTTGAACAGGCAAGATGCCTGTTCCACAAGAATTATTGGAGAGGTCTATTAGTCCTCTTAAGAGGACTTTGGCTTTGAGCCAGGGAATGAATTCCCTGGCGGATTCAACCGGGAACGAGTTATTTCCAATTACCCATTACCAATTGTTATGGCAGAAGGATTGATTGCAGGTTTAGTGGTGTTTACTCTAGCGTCGTTTGTGGGATTTGAAGTAATTAATAAAGTCCCGCCGACGCTGCACACACCTTTGATGTCGGGTTCCAATGCGATTTCAGGAATTGCGGTTTTAGGTGCAATTCTGATTTCTGGCCAAGGTAATGTGACTGTTACTTCGATTTTGGGGACGATCGCGATCGCCCTGGCCACAATTAACGTTGTCGCCGGTTTCTTAGTAACTGATCGAATGCTGCAAATGTTCAAGAAAAAAGAGGTTAAAGCGTGAGCGATTTTCTGCCCAGTGGCATTCAACTAGGTTATTTAGTTGCGGCATCTTTGTTTATTATCGGTTTGAAACAGTTGGGTTCCCCTGCAACTGCGCGTCAAGGAAATGTGTTAGCTGCGATCGGGATGTTAATTGCGATCGTCGGTACTTTGCTGGAAAAGCAAGTAGTCAGCTACGAATTGATTGCTGTCGGAATAATCGTCGGTTCCATTTTGGGAACAATTATGGCAAAAACCGTCGCGATGACGGATATGCCGCAGATGGTGGGTTTGCTTAACGGTTTTGGGGGCGCGGCTTCTGCACTCGTTGCTGTGGGCGAATTCTGGCGCTATCTCAGCATCCCGGAATCGCCAACTCCAGACGCGACAATCACGATCCTTTTGGGTGTGTTGATTGGCGGAATTACTTTCACTGGTAGCCTTGTGGCGTTTGCGAAGCTGCAAGAATTGCTACCGGGTGCGCCGATGACGTTTCCGCTGCAACAGCCGTTTAATGCTGCGCTGGCGATCGCACTTTTAGCCGGCAGCGGTTATATGCTGTTTAATCCGGAGGATGTGCCGGTATTCCTGGGTTTGGTGGCGATTTCCAATATTCTGGGAATCATGTTTGTGCTACCCATTGGGGGTGGCGATATGCCGGTGGTGGTGTCGCTGCTTAACTCTTATTCGGGGATTGCGGCGAGTGTGGCTGGGTTCATTTTGATGAACAATATGCTGATTATCGCTGGTGCATTGGTGGGCGCGTCGGGGATTATTTTGACGCAAATCATGTGCAAGGCGATGAATCGATCGTTAGGTAGTGTGCTGTTTAGCGCCTTTGGTAGCGGTGGTGCTAGTGCTGGGGCTGCTGCTGGGGCTGCTGGTGCGATCGACAAAACTGTTCGCAGTATCAATCTCGAAGAAAGTGCGATGATGTTAGGCTATGCGCGATCGGTTGTAATTATTCCGGGCTACGGGATGGCTGTAGCGCAAGCACAGCACGCCGTGCGCGAGTTGGCCGACGGTTTGGAAAAAATGGGTGTTGACGTGAAATACGCGATTCACCCGGTGGCTGGGCGGATGCCGGGGCACATGAATGTGCTGTTGGCGGAAGCAAATGTGCCTTACCCGCAGTTGTACGATATGGACGATATCAATCCGCAGTTTGAAGAAACGGATGTGGCGTTGGTGATTGGTGCGAATGATGTAGTGAATCCGGCGGCGCGTCACGATACGGCGAGCCCGATTTACGGGATGCCGATTTTGGAGGTTGATAAGGCCAAACATACGATCGTGATTAAGCGCGGGATGAGTGCTGGTTTTTCGGGTGTTGACAATGAGTTGTTTTATAAGGATAAGACGATGATGTTGTTTGGTAGCGCTAAGGATGTGGTTGCGAAGTTGGTTGCTGAGGTGAAGCAGTTGTAGGATTTTGCAACCGCAGATGAACGCGGATTAACGCGGATGATTAAACCCGGTTTCTTGGATAAACCGGGTTTTTGTTTTGGGGTTGTTTTGATAAACTCGGCGGTTGAAACCGCGTCTACACAAACAAAGTCCGCCTTCGCGGACTAAGAAAATTACCGGGTATTTAAGTCTGATTTGATATCAATATTCTTCAGTCGGCGGAGGCAGACTTCGTTTGTGTAGAAGCGATTTCAATCGCCGATTTGATATCAATATTCTTCAGTCGGCGGAGGCAGACTTCGTTTGTGTAGAAGCGATTTCAATCGCCGAATCTTATCAGCCGATTCTTGACTTCAGAAGGATCTGCTGTCTCAAAAAATAGTTCCAACGCTTCGATCAGATTTCGTCGCGCTTCTTCTATATTGTCACCTTGGCTGGCAATATCAAGTTCTGGGCAAAGGGATATATATCCATCGCCTTCTCGTTCAATAATTGCTGTAAACTGTTGTGTTGACTTCATAATTTGAAGTGGCGGACTGCCAAGCTCAAACAATTATAGTTTTACTCGATATTATATCACATTAATTATGCTCGCCTCTCGTAAAAAACCCGGTTTCTTAGAGAAACCGGGTTTTTGTTTTGGGAACTTATATCTATCTAGCGGTTCTTATCCTCGTACTCCAGTATTAAATAGCGAACAGCCATTGGACTGATGGTAGTGAGTAGAGTTGCGAACCATACGACACCTGTTACAGCTATTTGATTTTGTCTCTCCGGTAGTATAAAATGGTAGTTTCCAGCAAGTGATGTAAAGAAGTCAAAAACAACGCAGAGAAACCAAGGTAATACTAATGTCCATTTTCCCTCACGAGCTTCTTTCCATACGTCTGTAGTAAGTAGGTTGAAGCAAAAGACTATAACTGTACTAGCAACACCTATTCCGTAGGCTCCTAAAGTATTGGGATCAAAATTACTCAGAGAAATAGAAAATTTTGGACCTGCAACTATTGATACTACTCCTAAAAATGTTGTCATGAAGTCCCAAAGCAGTCCAACGGAAAACCCAGTAATTAAGATTGGTATTATTCCTTTATCTCTCATATATTCCTCAATTACGAATCAGTATTCGGGTAACAATCACTATTGCAAGCACCAATAAAAAGGCTGAAAGAATGGCATACTTAGTATTGACAGACATATCCGATAGTCTCATCCTAAAGCTAAATTTAGGGAAATTTCGCTTGTTTTTATTTACAGGATAAACCCTTGGGATGTCTACGAATTTCGTCAACTCAGAGATAGTCTGTGTCCATACTGATAACCAGCTATCTCTCAAGCTATTGGGGTCAGTGACACTAGCAAGCTGGTTGAGATCATCAAACATATTTATCATTACATTGTGATGCTGCCAAACTAGCTGCGAATTATTTGGAAACTGTTGCTGTTTATTGGCTTTAAGAATCTCAAGAAGAGCTTGATGCTGATATGACCATACTTCAAAAGCTACTTTGTACAGTAGGTATAGCCTAAACTTGGTAAAGCTTCCTTCCTCATAGTAAATAGCGTCAGTCTCCTTGGCAACTTCCAAACCATCTGTAACTATCGCATCTAGTGGAGACCTAGCCCATTTGCTTTTTCTAATTGTTTCCGATAGTTGAGAGAGAGGAGTCTCAAAATTGTGTCCGCTATGAGTCTCTTGTCTAATAACTGGTTGTTGAGTCATAAAACCACACTGCAAGTCTCACTATTTAGGATGTTGCCCTGTGCTACTAGGATGATGTAGTCGCTTACCTTTGCCGAAAATTTATTTTCTTGCCAGATAGCTTTATCCATTGCTTCCTTTCCATAAAAAGCAGGTGTTACCACCAACTATCACTACTGCTAGAGCTACTATCAGATCCGCCACTATCGCCATAATCCCCACTTCCATAATCACTACTTCCAGAATCGGAACTGTAGCTTGAGTCTGAATCGGAACTATAGCTTGAGTCTGAATCGGAACTATAGCTTGAGTCTGAATCGGAACCATAGCTTGAGTCTGAATCGGAACTGTAGCTTGAGTCTGAGTCACTACTGCTGCAATCAGAACTATCACTTGATTCGGAGTCAGAGCTAGCGCCGAACAAATCCCAAGAGCCGCCACTATCTCCATAATCACTACTTCCAGAATCGGAACTATAGCTTGAGCCAGAGTCGGAACTGTAACTTGAGTCAGAGTCACTACTGCTGGAATCAGAACTATCACTTGATTCGGAGTCAGAGCTATCCCCAAACAAACCACCGAACCAAGAATTGCCACTATCGCCAGAATCACTGTTATTGGAATCAGAATTATCACTAGATTCGGAATCAGAATTATCACTAGATTCGGAGTCAGAGCTATCATCGAACCAATTACCGAACAAATCCCAAGAGCCACCACTATCGCCAGAATCACTGCTATTGGAATCAGAAGTATCACTTGATTCAGAGTCGGGACTGCTCCCAAAAAAGCCAACAAATGATGATATAAAGCCACCAAGTAAGGATTCTCCTCCACCATCACTCGATAATGATTCTCCCCCGCTATCGCTACTGTTACTATTCCAGTGAGGTTTAATTTCAGGAGGAAGTCCCAACGTAATGCCATTTTCTTTGACATCAGATGGATCGGCAAAGAAGATATTATCGGGAGAGATTACGAAGCACTGAGTTTCATTCAACACTTCTTTGACACGAGAGCCGAAGCAGTCGGTAGTACCATCAGGAGTAGAAAATATGAGGGGTATTCCTCTCTCATTTGCTACATGAACTAGCCGTTTAGCTTGATCGACCGCCTCGTCATTATTCCATTTAGATGTATAAGATTTGCACTCTATTATTGCTACTTCGTTGTCATTATTGTCATCAATGGTGACATCGATTTGAGTAGGTCTACCGTACTGTTCACATGTCTCATTGTAAAGGAAGTTACGAGGAACCTGAACAGCATTAAATCCAAATTTTGCGAGTTTTTCCTCTGTGTCTTCCTCAAATTTTTCTCCCTTTTCATAACTAGCTCTACCTATTTCTTGACTTCTGCTAGTGGTTGTCGCCTGTGCCTCCCCTGAGTTACTACCAGCAGCATCATCAAAGCCCAAGGCTTCAGCAATCTCAGAGCCGATCTCAGTAACCACTTCGCCAACCCAATCGAAGAGTCCTCCACTCATAGCTACTTTCTCCAGCCAAGCTACGCTTCATAACTTTACCCTCCATATAGTAGAGTTTTCTCTCACAATCTGAAAAGCGGAAAAAGACGGAGCTTTTCTAACCTTGATGTGCAAGTCGGATCTGGACGGATATAGACGGATAAAGTCGGGTATAATACTGCTAGTTCTCTCACCTCTATGCTGATGGACATTCACGAGGTATTGCAATTTGTAGATAAAGTAGTCTATGCCAAGACAGGCAAACGTCTAAATGACTTGCAGCGCGGAATTATCGAGGGAACACTGAAACAACAAAAGTATTCTGAGATTGCAGATACTTATCGTCTTACACAAGGTCACGTTAAAGATGTGGGTTACGAACTTTTACAAATGTTATCTGATACCTTTGATGAACCTGTTGATAAAGGTAATCTTAAATCTGTTCTAGATCGGCAAGGAAATCTGAATATCTCGGATTGTACTATTGGTAATAGCAACATAATTGGCTATATCAATGTTTGTTCCGATCGCCCTACTGCGAGCCCAGATGAAAATCAGCCTAAAACTCCTGACTTTCAGCAGGCAAAGGATGAAGCCAAGATTGAAAAAATTAGTAAGTTGCGGCAGTTTGGCTTGATCGACGAGCAAATCGCAGAGTTTCTGGGGCTAACCTTGGAAGAGGTTCAACAGGTGGATAAAGCGTTATAATTTAGAAAAAAGGATTGAGATTGTAAAAAATGGCACTGAAAGAATTAGAAAAACAACTACTTGCCTTAACTCTAAGTGAAAAAACTCAAGCAATACAGCTATTAGTTCAAAGTCTAAGCAATACTTGGCAAGGAATCGAAAAAACTCCGGGCGTGTGCGGCGGCGATGCTAGAATTGCCAAGACTCGCATACCCATTTGGTCGATGATAAATTATCGCCTTCTGGGTGCAAATGATGTGCGGATTTTGCAAGACTTTCCTCATTTGAGTGCAGCAGATTTGGCGAATGCTTGGGCTTATGCTGAGGCACACCCAGAGGAAATTGAAGCTGCGAGAATAGAAAATGAGGCTGCTTAAAACATGGCGCGAATTTGCGATAACAAGACTTACCGACTTTGGCAAAGAAACCGGGTTTTTACCTAATCTATCGGTAGCAGCGAAGTATTTTCGTAAAAAACCCGGTTTCTGGCCTGGTATGCGATGCTAAGAAACCGGGTTTTTACCTAATCTATCGGTAGCAGCGAAGTATTTTCGTAAAAAACCCGGTTTCTGGGCCCATGCGTAAGTCCTTATAATTAAATCCCCCATTGCTCCCAATATTAGCTAAAATCATTTGGGAGTCTGAGGATAAACTATATGCGCTGGGTTCGATATATTGCGATCGCCATTATCAATGGTTTCGGTGTCGTCATCGGGATTATCTGGGTAGCAGTCCCCACAACAGTGGCTCAACCTTCCCTAAACTACCAACTCGCACTCTCTGGGCGACAGCCAGACGGGGAAACTCCGCAATCCCTTTCCGAGCTCTACAAATTGCGCGATCGCCTGAAAGTACAATTAGATAACCTTGCCAAAACTTCCGACAGCGCCCCGTTTCCTGGTGAACTTTGGAAATCCGCAATCAACCGCCAGCAATCCCAAACTCTGACGCAGCAACTCCAAAACGTTCAAAGTCAGATTCAAATAGAAGAAAGAGCAAAATATAATTGGGACGATGCTGCTAAATTAGCCGCCCAAGCAGTCTTAATTGGACGCACTTCTAATCCTTCTTCTGCTACCTGGGAAGAGTCCCAGCGGCTGTGGCAGTTGGCTATCAATACGCTGCGACTCATTCCTCACGATTCTTTTTTGGCCGATCGGGCGATCGACAAAACCATTGAATACCAAGGAAACCTCAGTGTAGCTACCTATGAAATGCAAGTCGCACGTTCTGTTGAGAAAGTTAGAGCCGAGGAAGAAGAGATAAGAGAGCGAGCCCGCAAAGAGCAAGAGAAAAAAGAATTTGCTCGTCGAGAAATAGAGAGAAAAGAGCAAGAGAAAAAAGACCGGGCTAGAAAAGAACTAGAAAGACAAGAATTCCAAAGGCAAGAATTAGCCAGAAAAGAAGTTGAAAGGCAAGAATTAGCCCGTAAAGAACTAGAAAGGCAAGAGTTTGAAAGGCAAGAATTAGCCAGGAAAGAAGTTGAAAGGCAAGAAGTTGAAAGGCAAGAATTAGCCAGGAAAGAAGTTGAAAGGCAAGAATTAGCTAGACAAGAACTTGAAAAGCAAGAATTAGCCAGACAAGAATTAGCTAGACAAGAACTTGAAAGGCAAGAATTAGCTAGACAAGAGTTAGCTAGAAAAGAACTTGAAAGGCAAGAATTAGCCAGACAAGAATTAGCCAGACAAGAACTTGAAAGACAAGAGTTAGAGAGAAATCAGCAAGCAACTTCTCAACCAACTCCTGAATCAACTGCAACACCAACTCCCGCCCCAGCTACGCCTGCTGCGTCCCCGTCGAACTTTTTCTTTGCGGGAGATACTAACAGAGATGGCCAAATTAACCAGCAAGACGAACTCGGAAAAGAACAATGGTCTTTGTCCAGTGGCGCGCTAATTTCATTTAACGATCGCAATAACGATCGCGGCAAGATACCGACTTGGAAACAAACCAAAGTTAGCGCTCCCCGCCGTGCAGCAATGCTTTCTCAAGTTAACTTAACACTGTCGGAAAACTTCAAAACCTCTCAATTATTTATCACGGCTGACAGCATTGCTAGCCCTCACATCAGCGTTTTTCAGAAGACGGGCGACGGCTGGCAACCTGTAGATATATCCGGTGCTAAACCTCTAGTTTTCAGCACGAATATTGTTTTAGGTGTCGAAGCAAAACAATTTGCCGATCGCAATTGGAACGGCACTGTTAATCTCAAAGCAACTGCCCAAAACAACGGTCAAGAAATCGCCTCCACAACAATCCAAATGGGCGTTAGTCCTTGGATGATAGCGCCCAATACAGCACCAGTAACCGAAGTTCAGGTCAGCGACAGAGGCGCGGTAAACAGCGAATTTATCTCGCAACTAAAACAAGCAGTAGAACCCACGGGCGCCAAAGTAAAAATTCTCCAGGGCGATCGCACTTGGATGCAAGATACCCAGAAAAACGGATACGTTCAACTCCCCGAAAAATCGGAGATACGCCAGTTTAATGTCGCCCTAAAAAGCAATAGCGAACCAGAGAAAAACCCGCCTGTTAAATCAACTCAAAACCCTGATTTGAAAGTAGTTAAAATTGGCAATCCTCGTTCTTTAGACCCTGTAAGTCAGTGGTCTGACGGATACGGCAATTTGCAGGTGACACCGCCGATTCCCGGACACCCAATGGGTCGAGTTTATTACGGGAATTCGGGAAATGCTAGTTTTAATCCAGAGGTACTTGATTTTATTCAAGCTCAGAGAATTCAAGGGCCGCCAGTGGATATTGATACTTCTTGGCTTTTGACTCGCCAAGTTGATGAAATTATCAATTTTATTCCCACTCAAACTCCCGGACAATATGTAATGGCGATCGCCAGTCCCGAAGCCGGAGTTAAGCTGTTGCAAGACTTGGAGGAAAGAGGTTACGGCGATGTGGCGATCAATCGTGGTTTGAGCACTCAAACAACAGTCAGCGCCGCCTTGAAAAACCGTGCTTTAATTCAACACAATCTCTATTTGCAAAATCAGAAACTTAATCCGATTATAGAGAAGTTGAAAAGAGAGTTTTTACTCGGAGACGACCAAATTATTCAAGTTCCGGTGATGTTTGGCTATAGCGGTTATGCTTGGTGGCCAAATATGGTCAATTCGGTGCCAGTTAACGGCAAGTTGTTAGTTTCAAATCCGCGCGGGCCAATGATTGACGGTGTAGATTACACTCAGGAAAGATTGCGCCAACTGCTGCTTCCTGCTGGCGTCAGCGTTAGTTTTCTGGATGACAGGTATTATCAAGAATTAAAAGGAAACGTGCAGTCGGCGACGAATACTGTGAGGAAGCCAGAAGAGCGACCTTTTTGGCAGTCTTTGCCTAATAATTACTAATTGGGAATCGGGCATGGGAATCGGGAATCGGGAATCGTGAATCAGGAATTTGTAGGGGCGGGTTCACCAACAATACGCGCCTGTAACTGACATCTTGCACCATTCTCAATTAGCGTTTTAGGAACAGGCAAGATGCCTGTTCCACAAGAAAATCTACTCTTTGTGGAACGGGCATCTTGCCCGTTCTTGAGAATGGTGCAAGATGTGAGCTGTAACGAACAATCTCGTAAACCCGCCCCCACCCAACGGTAAATCTCAATATACCTCCTAAACCCGCCTCCCTATGCTAATATTTAGCCAAACTATGCTAGGAGTTTAACAGATGGCTACCCTGCAAATAGAAAACATACCAGAGGAATTGTACGCGAGACTGCAAGAGTTAGCCGCAGCTCAAAACCTCTCGATTAGCGCGTTTGCGATCGCCATTTTAGAAGCCGAGTTATCAACAGAGACAAAACCCCTCTCAGGAAAACGTAAAAAGTCTGTAACAGAAATATTGGCAGAAATCAGCCGTCGTCGCGAGTCTCGTCCGGCGAATATGGGGATGATACTAGATAGTACCGCTTTAATTAGAGAGGAGCGTGACAAATAATATCTTGCACCATTTTTATGAACAGGCAAGATGCCTGTTCCACACAAGTACCATTTTTATGAACAGGCAAGATGCCTGTTCCACACAAGTACCATTTTTATGAACAGGCAAGATGCCTGTTCCACA